>NZ_JBFBBC010000002.1:0-223379 GCF_040689545.1 Streptomyces sp. NPDC051180 | reverse complement strand
CGGCCCGGGCGGGCCATGTGGGCGCGGCGGGGCGTTGTTTGGCGTTAAACCGCGGGTGGGGGGGGTGCGTTCACGCACCGCCCCCTCCAAGTGGACTTTCCTCAGGCGCCGTTCGTCCGGCCGGCGGTGGGGACGTTCCCCGCGTCCTGGGGGTTGATCTCGCGCAGCATGCAGGTCAGGCGCGCGGAGCAGACCCGCCTGCCCTCCTCGTCGGTGATGACGATCTCGTACGTGGCGGTGGACCGCCCGCGGTGCACCGGGGTCGCGACGCCGGTCACCAGGCCGCTGCGGGCGCCGCGGTGGTGGGTGCAGTTCAGGTCGACGCCGACGGCGATCTTCGAGACCCCGCCGTGCAGCATCGAGCCGATGGAACCCAGCGTCTCGGCGAGCACCGCCGAGGCGCCGCCGTGCAGCAGGCCGTAGGGCTGGGTGTTCCCCTCCACCGGCATGGTGCCGACGACCCGCTCGGCCGACGCCTCCACGATCTGGACGCCCATCCGGTTCCCGAGGTGTCCGGCGGAGAAGAGCGCCGGGAGGTCGACGCCCAGCGCCGCGTACTCGTCGATGACCTCCTGCGGGAACTTCACATGCTGCTGTTCACCCATGGTCCGGCTCCGTTCGTCCGCGTACGGCTGCTGATCGCGTGGTCGCGCCGCGTGGTACCGCGGCGCCGCCTGAGCAAACGCTTAGGCGGAAGGAGATTGTTCCAGACGGACGACGACGGACTTGCTCGCGGGGGTGTTGCTGACGTCGGCCGTCGACTCCAGCGGCACCAGCACGTTCGTCTCCGGGTAGTACGCCGCCGCGCACCCACGCGGCGTCGGGTAGTGCACCACCCGGAAGCCGGGCGCCCGCCGCTCCGTGCCGTCGGTCCACTCGCTCACCAGATCCGTGTACGCCCCGTCCGCGAGGCCGAACGCCGCCGCGTCCTCGGGATGCACCAGGACGACCCGGCGGCCGCCCTTGATGCCCCGGTAGCGGTCGTCCAGACCGTAGATCGTGGTGTTGTACTGGTCGTGGGAGCGCAGCGTCTGCAGCAACAGCCGGCCCTCCGGCACCCGCGGGTACTCGACCGGCGCGGCCGTGAAGTTCGCCTTGCCCGTGGCCGTCGGGAAGCGGCGCTCGTCGCGCGGGGCGTGCGGCAGCGCGAAACCGCCGGGGTTCGCCGCGAGCCGGGCGTTGAAGTCCTCGAAACCGGGCACCACGCGCGCGATGCGGTCACGGATCGTGGCGTAGTCGGCCTCGAAGTCCTCCCACGGCGTGGCGGACCCGTCGCCGAGGACGGCCCGCGCCATCCGGGCCACGATCGCCGGCTCGGACAGCAGGTGCGGACTCGCCGGCGGCAGGTTGCCCCGGGAGGCGTGCACCAGGCTCATCGAGTCCTCGACCGTGACGATCTGGCGCCCGCCCCGCTGCACGTCCCGGTCGGTGCGGCCGAGCGTGGGCAGGATCAGCGCGCGCCGGCCCGTCACCGCGTGTGAGCGGTTCAGCTTCGTCGACACGTGGACGGTCAGCCGCGCGTTGCGCATCGCCGCCTCCGTGACCTCCGTGTCGGGCGTCGCCCCCACGAAGTTGCCGCCCATCGCGAAGAACACCTTCGCCTCGCCGTCGCGCAGCGCCTGGATCGACCGGACCACGTCGAAGCCGTGGTGGCGCGGCGAGACGATCCCGAACTCCTTGTCGAGGGCGTCGAGGAAGGCGGCCGCGGGGCGCTCGAAGATGCCCATCGTCCGGTCGCCCTGCACGTTCGAGTGGCCGCGCACCGGGCACACGCCCGCGCCCGGCCGCCCGATGTTGCCGCGCAGCAGCAGGAAGTTGACCACCTCGCGGATGGTCGGCACCGCGTGCTTGTGCTGGGTGAGGCCCATCGCCCAGCAGACGATCGTCCGCTCCGAGGCGAGCACCATCTCCAGGGCCCGCTCGATCTCCGTGCGGCCGAGGCCGGTGGCGGCGAGCGTCTCGTCCCAGTCGGCCGCCCGGGCCGCCGCGGCGAACTCCTCGTAACCGTGCGTGTGCTCCCGTACGAACTCCTCGTCGACCGCCCCGGACGTCTCCAGGACCAGCTTGTTCAGGAGCCGGAAGAGCGCCTGGTCGCCGCCGATCCGGATCTGGAGGAAGAGGTCGGTGAGCGCCGCTCCCCGGAGCATGCCCTGCGGGGTCTGCGGGTTCTTGAACCGCTCCAGGCCCGCCTCCGGCAGCGGGTTCACCGAGATGATCCGCGCCCCCGCCGCCTTGGCCTTCTCCAGCGCCGACAGCATGCGCGGATGGTTGGTCCCCGGGTTCTGGCCGGCCACGATGATCAGGTCGGCCCGGTGCAGGTCCTCCAGGGAGACGCTGCCCTTGCCTATCCCGATGGTCTCGGTGAGCGCCGAGCCCGAGGACTCGTGGCACATGTTGGAGCAGTCCGGCAGGTTGTTCGTGCCGAACTCGCGCGCGAAGAGCTGGAGCAGGAACGCGGCCTCGTTGCTGGTCCGCCCCGAGGTGTAGAAGAGCGCCTCGTCGGGGGAGGCCAGGGCCCGGAGCTCCTCCGCGATGATCGCGAAGGCCCGCTCCCAGGTCACCGGCTCGTACCGGTCGCCGCCCTCCGGCAGCAGCATCGGCTCGGTGATGCGGCCCTGCTGCCCCAGCCAGTAGCCGCTGCGGGTCGCCAGGTCGGCGACCGGGTGCGCGGCGAGGAACTCCGGGGTCACGCGGCGCAGCGTCGCCTCCTCGGCGACCGCCTTCGCGCCGTTCTCGCAGAACTCCGCGACGTGCCGCTTGTCCTCCTCCGGCCACGCGCAGCCCGGACAGTCGAAGCCGTCCTTCTGGTTGACCTTGAGCAGGGTCCGCGCCGTGCGGCGCAGCCCCATCTGCTCCTGCGCGATCCGCAGGGTGTGCCCGATGGCGGGCAGGCCGGCTGCGGCGTGCTGCGGCGGCGTGACCTGCGGTGCGTCCTGAACCGGGTCACCGGCCGGCGGCTTGCTGACCATCGCGCTCTCCCTTGAGCGGTAATCCTGTGGCGTACGTGTTCGATCCTGTCACGGACCGGCCGGGACCCGGCGGGCCGGGCGGCGGGGCGCCGCCGCGGACCCGCGGGGTCGGCGGGCGGGGTGGCGCGGCAGGAGCGGGCGACCGGGAATGTCAGTGGGCCGTGGGAGGATCGTTCCGTGGCCGAGACAGCATCGAAGAAGACCGAGAAGACCGAAGCGGACCGCCCGCGACTCCTCCTCATGGACGGGCACTCCCTGGCGTACCGCGCGTTCTTCGCGCTGCCCGCGGAGAACTTCACCACCGCGACCGGGCAGCCGACGAACGCCATCTACGGGTTCGCCTCGATGCTGGCGAACACCCTGCGCGACGAGGCGCCCACGCACTTCGCCGTGGCGTTCGACGTGTCCCGCAAGACCTGGCGGTCCGAGGAGTTCCCCGAGTACAAGGCGAACCGTTCCAAGACCCCCGACGAGTTCAAGGGGCAGGTCGAGCTGATCGGCGAGCTCCTCGACGCCATGCACGCCCCGCGCTTCGCGGTCGACGGCTTCGAGGCCGACGACGTCATCGCGACCCTCGCCACCCAGGCCGAGGCCGAGGGCTTCGAGGTCCTGATCGTCACCGGCGACCGCGACTCCTTCCAGCTGGTCACCGACCACACCACCGTGCTCTACCCGACCAAGGGCGTCTCCGAGCTCACCCGCTTCACCCCGGAGAAGGTCCAGGAGAAGTACGGCCTGACCCCCTCGCAGTACCCCGACTTCGCGGCCCTGCGCGGCGACCCGTCCGACAACCTCCCCGGCATCCCGGGCGTCGGCGAGAAGACCGCCGCCAAGTGGATCAACCAGTTCGGCTCCTTCGCCGAGCTCGTCGAGCGCGCCGAGGAGGTCAAGGGCAAGGCCGGCCAGAACTTCCGCGACCACCTGGACTCCGTCCGGCTCAACCGCCGCCTGACCGAGATGGTCCGGGACGTCGAGCTGCCGAAGACGGTGACGGACCTCGCCCGCGAGCCGTACGACCGCACGGCCGTCGCCCTCGTCCTCGACACCCTGGAGATCCGCAACCCCTCGCTGCGCGAGCGGCTCCTCGCCGTCGATCCCGGCGCCGCCGAGGAGGCCGCCCCGGCGCCCGCCGCGGGCGTCGAGCTCGACGGCACGGTCCTCGGCGCGGGCGAGCTCGCCCCCTGGCTCGCCGAGCACGGCACCGAGCCGCTCGGCATCGCCACCGTCGACAGCTGGGCCCTCGGCACGGGGAACGTCTCCGAGATCGCCCTCGCCGCCGCCGGAGGCGCCGCCGCCTGGTTCGAGCCCAGCGCGCTGGACGAGGCCGACGAGCGGGCCTGGGCCGAGTGGATCTCCGATCCCGCCCGCCCCAAGGTCATGCACAACGCCAAGGGCGCCATGCGGGTCTTCCCCGAGCACGGTTGGAGCGTCGCCGGCGTCACCATGGACACCGCCCTCGCCGCCTACCTGGTGAAGCCCGGCCGGCGCTCCTTCGCGCTCGACGCGCTCTCCGTCGAGTACCTGGGCCGCGAGCTAGCCCCGGCCGCCGCCGCCGACGGGCAGCTCGCCTTCGGCGCCGACGACACCGCCGAGGCCGAGGCCCTCATGACCCAGGCGCGGGCCGTCCTCGACCTCGGCGACGCCTTCGACGAGCGGCTCGGCGAGGTGGGTGCCCGCGAGCTCCTGCACGACGTCGAACTGCCCACCTCCGCTCTCCTGGCCCGCCTGGAGCGGCACGGCATCGCCGCCGACCGCGACCACCTGGAGGCGATGGAGCAGCAGTTCGCCGGCGCCGTGCAGCAGGCCGTGAAGGAGGCGCACGCCTCCGTCGGCCACGAGTTCAACCTCGGCTCGCCCAAGCAGCTCCAGGAGGTCTTCTTCGGTGAGCTCAACCTGCCGAAGACCAAGAAGACCAAGACCGGTTACACCACGGACGCCGACGCGCTCGCCTGGCTGGCCGGCCAGACCGAGCACGAACTGCCCGTGATCATGCTCCGCCACCGCGAGCAGGCCCGGCTGCGCTCCACCGTCGAGGGCCTGATCAAGACGGTCGCGGCCGACGGCCGGATCCACACCACCTTCAGCCAGACCGTCGCCGCCACCGGCCGGCTCTCCTCCACCGACCCCAACCTGCAGAACGTGCCGGTGCGCACCGACGAGGGACGGGCCATCCGGCACGGCTTCGTCGTCGGCGAGGGCTTCGAGGCGCTCATGACCGCCGACTACAGCCAGATCGAGCTGCGCGTCATGGCCCACCTCTCCGAGGACGAGGGGCTCATCGAGGCGTTCGCCTCCGGCGAGGACCTCCACACCACCGTCGCCTCCCAGGTCTTCGCCGTCGAGCGGTCCGCCGTCGACGCCGAGATGCGCCGCAAGATCAAGGCCATGTCGTACGGCCTGGCCTACGGCCTCTCCGCCTTCGGACTCTCCCAGCAGCTGAGCATCGACCCGGGCGAGGCCCGCGGACTGATGGACACCTACTTCGAGCGCTTCGGCGGGGTGCGGGAGTACCTCCACCGCGTCGTCGACGAGGCCCGCGCCACCGGGTACACGCAGACGATGCTCGGCCGCCGCCGCTACCTGCCCGACCTCAACAGCGACAACCGGCAGCGTCGCGAGGCGGCGGAGCGGATGGCGCTCAACGCGCCGATCCAGGGCACCGCGGCCGACATCGTGAAGGTCGCCATGCTCAACGTCGACCGGGCGCTGACCGAGGCCGGCCTCTCCTCCCGGATGCTCCTCCAGGTCCACGACGAAATCGTGCTCGAACTCGCCCCGGGCGAGCGCGAGCAGGTCGAGGCACTGGTCCGCGAGCAGATGTCGGCCGCCGCCGACCTGCGCGCCCCGCTGGACGTCTCGGTCGGCGTCGGCCACGACTGGGACTCGGCCGCCCACTGATCCCCACCGCTCCGGACGCGCCGCCCCTCCCGCGGGGGCGGCGCACCGGCGGGAGGGACGGCCCGGGGCTCTGTTCAGGCCGCAGGCTCAGCGGGGCCCCGGACGGGAGTGCTCCGCGGGCCGCGCCGGGGCCGTGGAGTCCTCCGCGGGAGACGCCGGGGCCTTCGGCGTCGTCGCGGGGGCGGTCGCCCGTCCCCGCAGCCGCACCCCCGCCCCGTACAGCACGAGCCCGACGGCGAGCCCCGCGCCGGCCCCGAAACAGGCCGTCGGAATGACGTCGAGGGGCGTCTCGATCCGGTCCCAACCCCAGTACGCGGCCCAGCGCAGCACCCGGTGGGCGATCCCGGCGAGGACGCAGCCGCCGATCAGCCCGACCGCGACCAACCGCCCGCGCCGGCCCGGGACCGCCACCCCGACCGGCAGCTCCGCGCCGGGGCCCGCGGTGCGCAGCGCCCGCGCCGTGAACCAGCCCAGCAGCCCCAGCGCCAGCGCCGAACCCCCGTACTGCGCGTACAGGTAGACGGGGAAGCCGGCCACGATCTCGCCGAGGAAGGGGATCGCCCGGGTGCCCCAGCGGTCGAGATGGGTGAAGGAGTCCCACACCACGTGCGTCGTGGAGCCGATGACCGCGGAGACGAAGAACCAGCCGGCCAGCGCCGCCGTCGGCCGTCCGCCCCACGGCCGGCCCCGCAGCAGCCCGTACACCCGCCCCCGCAGGCGGTCGGGCAGCAGCGCCGCCAGCGGCTCGCGCACGGTCAGCCACAGACCCACGAGCGCGGCGGTGATGAGCACGTCGGCCGTGACGATCCCGACGGGGGAGTGGGTGACGTCGCCGAGGACCATCGCCCCGGGGACGGCGGTGGCGGCGAAGTAGGTCATGTCGGGAGCGAAGGAGCCCGCGACGAGCGCGGAGGCGATCAGCGGTCCGCGCGCGGTCCCGTTCCGGCGCAGCCCGGGGAGCACGGCGGCGGCATGACTCAGCGTGAACGGCAACGGGAGGTCCCCTCGGTTCCGGTGGTGAGGGCCGTGGTGCAGGAGCGGCCGCAGTGCAAGAGGGCACCGGACCACCGGTCGGTTCCCGTCCTCCTCCGGACCGGACCGAAGAGCCTCCGTTCGGAAGACGGACCAGAGGTGTCGAAACCGTGAAACCCGGTCAGACGCCGGTGTTCGGCGGTCCGGAGTTGGCATAGGGTCGCCCAGGGGCACGCGCGGGGAGCGTGGGGCCGGAGTCGACGGGGAGGGGACCACGGGTATGGCAGCGCACATCGGCCACCGGCTGCGCAAGGGGGCCACCAGCGGTGTGGTGGTGGCCGCGGCGGTCGCCGCACTCGCGGCCTCGCAGGCACCGGAGGTCGTGCCGCCGCCCACGGACAACACCGGCGGGGACCGCGCCATCGGAGCCGGTGAGACCACGCCGCCGTCCGGCGACGGCTCCGCGACCGGCGACTCCCCCTACTTCACCGAACTGCCGCCGCTGAACACCCCGAACAAGCCCGGGGCGAGCACCAACCTGCCGGTGATCACCGGCCCCGCCGAGGCCGGCATACCCGCGTCCGTACTCGCTGCGTACAAGCGGGCGGAGCAGTCGATCCGCTCGACGAACGCCGGCTGCAACCTGCCCTGGCAGCTGCTCGCCGGCATCGGCAAGGTCGAGTCCGGACAGGCGCGCGGCGGCCGGGTCGACGCCAACGGCACGACCCTCTCGCCGATCCTCGGCCCCGTCCTCAACGGCGTCGGCTTCGCCGACATCTCCGACACCGACGACGGCGCCTACGACGGCGACAAGGTCCACGACCGTGCCGTCGGCCCGATGCAGTTCATCCCGTCGACCTGGGCGACCTGGGGCCAGGACGCCAACAGCGACGGCAAGAAGGACCCCAACAACATCTACGACGCGGCGCAGGCCGCCGGCCTCTACCTCTGCGCGAACGACCGCAACCTCGCGCTCAAGGCCGATCTCGACCGGGCGATCCTCAGCTACAACCGCTCGACGGAGTACCTGAACCTGGTCATGTCCTGGGTCACGTACTACCAGCGCGGCACCCACCAGATCCCGGACGGCACGGGTGTGCTCCCGGTCGACCGCAGCGACGACCCCGGCCGGGGCAACCTTCCCACCGGGCCGTTCTCGCCCGCCCCGACGACCCCCGCCCCGACGCCCGGCACCTCCACGCCGACGCCGAAGCCCACGCCGTCCAAGACGCGCCCCGGCACGGTCACGCCGCCGACCGTTCCGACGAAGCCCCCGGTCACCCCGCCCGTCGTCACCCCGGCCGGCAAGGTCACGCGGCTCTCGATCGTGGCCAACGGGAAGCTCACCACCACGACCGGCAGCGACTTCACGGGAGCGCCCCGCGTCGCGGCGCTCGACGCCACGGGTGCCCCGGTCGCCGGGGTCGCCGTCCGCTTCGAGATCGCCGGGACCACCGACTCCCGCTTCGCCGGCGGCACGACGAGCGTCACCGTCACCACGAGCTCGTCCGGCCTCGCCACCGCTCCCGCCCTCCGGGCCGGGGACCGGACGGGCACGTTCACCGTGCGCGCCACCGTCGTGGGCCGCGCCCTGGCCGCCGACTTCGCCGCGACCGTCACGGAGCGCCTCGCCGACACCCTCACCCGCGTCGGCGAGGAGGCCCTGACGGCCGTCACCGGTGCCGACTTCGCGCAGAAGATCCAGGTGAAGGCCACCGACAAGGGTGCACTCGCCCCCGGCGTGCGCGTCACCGCGGTGATCGTCACCTCGAAGACGGACCCCCAGGAGAGCGCCGAGGGCCCGTACTTCAAGCAGGGGGACAAGGTCGTCCGCACCGTCACGCTGACCACCGGCGTCGACGGCCTGCTCACCCTCGACGCCGGCACGCTGTTCGCCGGCGACAAGGCGGGCCCCTTCTTCCTGCGGCTGACCACGCCGGGCGGCGGCAGCGTCTTCGTCGACCTCACGGTCACGGCGCCCGCGACCCCCGAGCCGACGCCGGAGCCGACCCCCTCCGCCACCGGATCGCCCGAGGCCACCCCCTCGCCCACGGCCTGACCGCCCGCGACTCCCCGGCCGCGCCGCCCCTCCGTCCCCACCGGACGGCCGGGCGGCGCTCCGCGTTACCCGGGTGCAACGTGTTCTCATCTCGCGGTCGCGTTGCTACGGTGCCACCGCCCTGACGACGCATCAGATCGCACCCCGGGAGGCCGACCATGCGTGCCCTCGTCGCCGCCGCCATCGGACTCGCCCCAGTCCTCCTCTTCGTCCTGCTGGTCTCCCTGGTCGATCTGCCGCCCGACGGCCCCACCTCGCCCAAGCCGCTGCTCACCGCCGACCCCGGCCCCAAGAAGTAGAGGGGGCGACCGTGCGCCGCCGAGCCAGCCTCGTCCTGCTCGCCCTCGCCGTCTTCTGCGCCGCGATGGCCCCGGTCCTGCGCTGGTACGCCTTCCCCCGCCTGGCCAAGATCCCGCCGAACCAGTACCAGGAGACCGTGCTGGAGGCCCGGCCCGCGACCCTCCTCAACTACGCCACCCTGCAGGCCGAGAAGGTCGACAGGATCACGATCGTCCAGACCCTCAAGGGCAACGTGGAGGAGTCGCGGCGGATCGAACGCGACGCCGGGCGCGACGTCGTCGTCTGGGACTCCCTCTCCTACGTCATGGGCCCCGACGGCAAGATGGTGTCCCGGATCCCCGAGCGGTACATCTTCGACGCCCACACCCAGGCCCCCGTCCATGCCACCGGCGAGATGGTCGACGGCGACCCGGTCCGGCGCGAGGGCATCGAGTTCAAGTGGCCCTTCCTCACCGAGAAGCGGGACTACCAGTACTTCGACGCCCAGACCCGCACCTCCGCCCCCATCCACTACAAGGGCACCCGCACCTTCCGCGGCATGGAGGTCTACTACTTCGAGCAGACCATCCCCTGGACCAAGGTGCCCATGCCCAAGACCATGCCGGTCAAGGGCATCACCCCGAAGATCCTCGCCGACTCGGGCCTCACCCGTTGGTACACGACCAAGCGCATGTTCTGGATCGAGCCGGTCACCGGCGCCCCCGTCAACGGCGAGGAGATCCACAAGGAGGAGCTCCGCAACGCCAAGGCGCTGATGGGCCGGGACACCCTCACCGTCTTCGAGGGCCACGTGAAGATGCGCGAGGACTACATCGAGAGCATCGGAGAGCTGGTCTCCTCCAACCGCCTCACCGTGCTCCTGCTCGTCTCCTACGTCCCCTGGAGCCTCACCGCCCTCGCCCTCGTCCTCCTCGGCCTCGCCCTCTGGCTGGAGGCCCGCTCCCGCCGCACCGCCCCGCAGCCCCCCGCCGCCCTGGCCACCCCTCCCGTCTGACGTGGTCACCCCTCCCGTCTGACGTGGTCACCCCTCCCGTCTGAGCCGGGCGCTCGTGTGCCGGGTCGGCTCCGCACCCGACGGGTCCTCCGGCCACGGGTGCTTCGGATACCGGCCCCGCAGCTCGGCCCGCACCGCCCGGTAGCCGTCCCGCCAGAACGACGCCAGGTCCGCGGTCACGGCCGCCGGCCGACCGGCGGGGGAGAGGAGGTGCACCAGCACCGGCACGCCCGCCACCCGGGGTGTCTCGGCCAGACCGAACATCTCCTGGAGCTTCACCGCCAGCACCGGCCGCTCGCCCCCGTAGTCGACCCGGATCCGCGAACCGCTCGGCACCTCGATCCGCTCCGGCGCCAGCTCGTCCAGCCGGACCGCCTCGCCCGACGCCCACGGCAGCAGCCGCCGCAACGCCTCACCTGCGTCGATCCGCCCCAGATCGGCGCGGCGCACCGCCCGCGACAGCTCCGGCTCCAGCCACTCGTCGGCCCGCTCGACCAGCGGCCCGTCGGCCACGTCCGGCCAGGGGTCGCCCAGCTCACGGTGGAGGAACGCGAGCCGCTCGCGCAGCTCCCCGGCCTCCCTGCCCCACCGCAGCAGCCCCGGCCCCTCACGCCGCAGACCGTCCAGCAGCGCCTCGCGCACGAGCTCCGGCGCGGCACCGGCCCCCAGCGGCCGGACGGTCAGCTCGACGGCGCCCAGCCGGTCCACCGAACGCGCCACCACGTCCCCGTCCTCCCAGCGGACCTCCTCGCCGGTGGACCGCAGCCCCGCGGCCGCCCGCCGGGCCACCGACTCGTCCACCACGGCCGCGAGCCGGACCCGCGCCGTCGCGTCCCGCGCCGTCCGGTCCGCCACCGCCACGGCCAGCCACGGCGTCGACCGCAGCGCCGAGCCCTCGGCGAGCCGCGCCCCGCCGCCCGACACCATCAGATAGCCGCCCTGCTCCCGCGCCCGCGCGATCCGCTCGGGGAAGGCCAGCGCCGTCACCACTCCGGCCACCGCGTCCTCGCCGCCCCCGACGGCCTCGCTCCTCCCCTCGGCCCGCGCGCCGCCGCCGCTCGCGCCTCCCGTCGCGCCGCCCGCCTCGCCCGCCGACCGTTCCAGACGGCGCGCCTCCGCCTTCCACCGGGCCCCGTACCCGTCGGCGCCCCGGCGGGCCGCGCGCCAGGCCGCCGCCAGATCGTCCCCGTAGTCGCGCGGCGGCTCCTCGCTGAGCAGCGCCACCACCTCCGCCGCCCGGCGCACCCCGACCTCGGCGGCGCCGTCCAGCAGGGCGCGGCCCAGCCGGGGGTGGAGCCCCAGCCGGGACAGCCGGACGCCCCGCTCGGTGGCCCGGCCGGCCGCGTCCACCGCCCCGATCGACTCCAGGACCGCCCGGGCCGCTGCCATCGCCCCAGCGGGCGGCGCGTCGAGCAGGGCGAGCCCCGTCGCCGCCGGGTCGCCCCAGCAGGCGGCCCGCAGGGCGAAGTCCGCCAGGTCGGCGATCCTGATCTCGGGCGACGGGAACCGGGCCCGGCTCCCGTCCTCCGCCTCGGACCAGCAGCGGTACACCACGCCGAACGCCTCACGGCCCGAGCGACCGGCCCGCTGCGTCGCCGCTGCCGTCGACACCGGCACCGTCGCCAGGGAGCCGAGCCCCCGCGCGTGGTCCGTCCGCGGCTCCCGCGCCAGGCCCGCGTCCACGACGACCCGCACCCCGGGCACCGTCAGACTGGACTCCGCCACGGACGTGGAGAGCACCACCCGCCGCCGTCCGCCGGGCTCGGTGCCCCGCAGCACCGCGTCCTGCACCGCCGCGGGGGCCCGGCCGTGCAGCTGGAGCACCTCGGCGTCCAGACCGGCGAGCAGCCCGGCCGTCCGCGCGATCTCCCCGGTGCCCGGAAGGAAGCAGAGGACGTCACCCTGGTGCCGCTCCAGGGCCTCCCGCACCGTGGCCGCCACATGGCGCAGCAGCGCCGGGTCCACCCACGTGCCGTGCGCGGGCCTGATCCCGGCGGGAGGAGCGGCGAACCGGACCTCGTACCCGTGTCCTTCGCCCTCGCTCCACACGATCGGCGCCGGCTCCCCGCCCTCCGCGGCCGTGAGCAGCCGCGACCACGCCTCGGCGTCACCGGTCGCCGAGGCCGCGATCAGCCTCAGTTCCGGCCGCAGCGTCGCCCGCACGTCCACGAGGAAGGCCATCGCGGTGTCGGCGTCCAGATGCCGTTCATGGCACTCGTCGAGCAGGACCACGTCCACGCCCGCCAGCTCCGGATCGCGCTGGAGACGCTGGAGCAGGATGCCGGTGGTGACCACCTCGATCCGGGTCGCCGGCCCGGTCCGCCGCTCGCCGCGCACCGAGAAGCCGACCGCGCCGCCGACCTCCTCGCCGAGCAGCCACGCCATCCGCCGGGCCGCGGCCCGCACCGCCATCCGGCGCGGCTCCGCCACCAACACCCGGCGCCCCGGTCCGTCCCCGGTGAGTCCGGCCAGCGCCAGGGGCACCAGCGTCGTCTTGCCGGTGCCCGGCGGAGCCGAGAGCACCGCCGAGCCGCGCTCCTCGAGCGCGGCGAGCAGCTCGGGGAGGGCATGGCGGACGGGGAGGCGTTCGAGTGCGTCGTATCGGATCACGCGTTCAGTCTCGTACGCGGAGGAGACGAGGCGGGTCCCGCTGTCCACAGGGCCCACCCGCTCATACGACTCGTACGACTGATGTGACGAACGGCGTCTCTCCCCCTCCTCCCGCTCCTCCTCCTCTTACTCCGCGCGCTCGCACACGAAGATCGCCGTGCCGGGGATCAGGTTCCCCCGCAGCGGGGACCAGCCGCCCCACTCCTGGGCGTTCCAGGCGGGCCACTCCGGCTCGACCAGGTCCACCAGCCGGAACCCGCCGGCCACCACGTCCCGCACCCGGTCCCCGATCGTCCGGTGGTGCTCCACGTACACGGCCCGGCCCTGCTCGTCCTGCTCGACGTAGGGCGTGCGGTCGAAGTAGGACGCCGCCACCGAGAGGCCCTCCGGCCCGGGCTCGTCCGGGAACGCCCAGCGGATCGGGTGCGTCACCGAGAAGACCCAGCGGCCGCCGGGCCGCAGCACCCGCCGTACCTCGCGGAAGACCCGTACGGGATCGGCCACGAAGGGCACCGCGCCGTAGGCGGAGCAGGCCAGGTCGAAGGAGCCGTCCCGGAAGGGCAGCGCCCCGGCGTCGGCCTCCACCAGCGGTACCTCGCCCCCGATCCGCAGCGCGTGCTGGAGCTGACGGTGGGAGAGGTCGAGCGCCACCGGCCGCGCCCCCTGCTCGGCCAGCCAGCGGGAGCACTGCGCCGCGCCCGCGCCGATCTCCAGCACGTCCAGGCCCTTCAGCGAGGCGGCCGGCCCCAGGAGCGCGGCCTCGGCCTCGTCGAGCCCCTCGGGACCCCACACGAAGCGGTCGTCGCCGAGGAAGGAGCCGTGGTCGCTCTGGTACTCGTCGGCGTTCCGGTCCCACCATCCGCGGCTGGCACGGCTGCTCTCCGCGTCCCCCGCGTCACGCCGGGTCGCCTCCGCCTCGTCCTCGCCGGCGTCGCCCGCGTCTTCGTGTTCGTACTCTTGGTTCATCTCGCCCGCCGATGTAGTTTGCGCTCAGTGCCGCGGCGGCGGAGGCCGCCGATGCGGCGTGGGAGGCATGAGTAGTGCCGGAATTGCGTTGTTCTGCCCCGGGTGCGCGCTTCGCGCATTGACCCTGTCCGGCTGCCCCCGTATGCTAAAGGTTGCGCTGCGGGCCTGCGCGCCTCAGACGGAGCAGGCCGCGCTCGTACCTGTTGTATGTCCCCTCGGTTTTCGAGGCTTCCCCCGTTCGCGGGCGGGTGCCTCATTGGCTGTCCGGCTTCTTGGTGCGATACGGGCTCTCGGCGTAGCAGTACCTACGACTTTCTGTCCGTAACCGGAGCCCTTTCCCACATGACGAGCAGCACCGAGACCACCGCCACCAGCACCACCCCGCAGGTTGCGGTCAACGACATCGGTAACGAGGAAGCCTTCCTCGCCGCGATCGACGAGACGATCAAGTACTTCAACGACGGCGACATCGTCGACGGCGTCATCGTGAAGGTCGACCGGGACGAGGTCCTGCTCGACATCGGTTACAAGACCGAAGGTGTCATCCCGAGCCGCGAGCTCTCGATCAAGCACGACGTCGACCCGAACGAGGTCGTCAAGGTCGGCGACGAGATCGAGGCCCTGGTTCTCCAGAAGGAGGACAAGGAAGGCCGCCTGATCCTCTCGAAGAAGCGTGCCCAGTACGAGCGCGCCTGGGGCACCATCGAGAAGATCAAGGAAGAGGACGGCATCGTCACCGGTACCGTCATCGAGGTCGTCAAGGGTGGTCTCATCCTCGACATCGGCCTCCGTGGCTTCCTGCCGGCCTCCCTCGTCGAGATGCGTCGCGTCCGCGACCTCCAGCCCTACGTGGGCAAGGAGCTCGAGGCGAAGATCATCGAGCTGGACAAGAACCGCAACAACGTGGTCCTGTCCCGCCGCGCCTGGCTGGAGCAGACCCAGTCCGAGGTTCGCCAGACCTTCCTCACGACCCTCCAGAAGGGTCAGGTCCGCTCCGGCGTCGTGTCCTCGATCGTCAACTTCGGTGCCTTCGTGGACCTGGGTGGCGTCGACGGCCTCGTGCACGTCTCCGAGCTGTCCTGGAAGCACATCGACCACCCCTCCGAGGTTGTCGAGGTCGGCCAGGAGGTCACCGTCGAGGTTCTCGACGTGGACATGGACCGCGAGCGCGTCTCCCTGTCGCTGAAGGCGACGCAGGAGGACCCGTGGCAGCAGTTCGCCCGGACCCACCAGATCGGTCAGGTCGTCCCGGGTAAGGTCACCAAGCTGGTTCCGTTCGGTGCGTTCGTCCGCGTGGACGAGGGCATCGAGGGTCTGGTCCACATCTCCGAGCTGGCCGAGCGCCACGTGGAGATCCCGGAGCAGGTCGTCCAGGTCAACGACGAGATCTTCGTCAAGGTCATCGACATCGACCTCGAGCGTCGTCGCATCAGCCTCTCGCTGAAGCAGGCCAACGAGTCCTTCGGTGCCGACCCGGCCTCGGTCGAGTTCGACCCGACCCTGTACGGCATGGCCGCGTCCTACGACGACCAGGGCAACTACATCTACCCCGAGGGCTTCGACCCCGAGACCAACGACTGGCTCGAGGGCTTCGAGACCCAGCGCGAGGCGTGGGAGACCCAGTACGCCGAGGCGCAGGCTCGCTTCGAGCAGCACCAGGCTCAGGTCATCAAGTCCCGCGAGGCCGACGAGGCCGCCGCTGCCGAGGGCGCTGCCGCCCCGGCCGCCGGCAACGCCGGTGCGGGTATCTCGGGTGGTTCGTACTCCTCGGAGTCGGACGACAACTCCGGCGCCCTGGCGTCGGACGAGGCGCTCGCCGCCCTGCGCGAGAAGCTGGCCGGCGGCCAGAGCTGAACAGGCTCTCCGCTGAGCGCTAGCCGCTAGCGAAATCGAGGCCCGTTCCCCCTCGGGGGAGCGGGCCTCGGTCGTTCTCCGGCTCCGGGCCGCCGACTCCGTCAGGGCGTGACGGGGATGTTCGTCAGGCCGTTTCCGCCGGTCACCGTGTTCGAGGCGTACACCGTGGTCGTGCAGCTGCCGCTCTGGTTCGTCACGTTGATCGCGAGCCGCTGGGGGCCGGTGGCGCCCGTGAGGTTCGAGCGGTTGCCCCGGAAGACCGTGCCGCAGCCCCAGCCGCTCTGCTGGCTGTGGGTCTCGAAGCCGTTGTTGGTCGTGTTGACGCCGGTGTTGTCCTCCACGAGGGCGCCGTTGCCCTTCACGTCGACCCACGAGTCGTCGTAGTTGGCGCCGGTCAGCCCGCGCCCGTCGAAGGTGTTGCCGACGATCCGCGCCCCGGTGGTCCCCTCCTTGATGTCGACGCTCTCGCCGCCGACGTCCGGCCCGATGACGTTGTTCAGGATCTGCGCGTTGTCGCTCCGGTCCGTGAGGGTGTTGGCGGTGCCGACGTACACGCCCTCGCCCATGCCCCGGCCGTCGTTCCCGGTGTCGAAGATGCGTGAGTTCCGCAGGATGCCGTTCCGGCTGGAGTTGCGGAAGTGCACGCCCTCCATGTCCAGGTCGTGCACGGTCACGCCGTCGATGACCACGTCGTTCGCGGAGTCCGCCATGATCCCCTTCTGGCCGCCCGTCACGGTGATCCCCGCGACCGTCCAGTACGAGGCGCCGTTGAGGTGTAGCCCGTAGCCTCCGCCGGCCGTCAGCACCGCGCGCGAGGATCCGGTCAGGGTGATGCGGGCCGCCGCGGTGCCCGGGACGGTGGCCTTGAAGTTGCCGGTGTAGGTGCCGTCCGCGAGGTGGATCGTGTCGCCGGGGCGTGCCGCCGCGAGGGCCGTCTTGAGCTGGGCGGCGGTCGACACCTCGACCGTGGCCGCCGATGCCGGCGTGCTGACGAGGGGGACGGCCAGGAGGGCCGGCAGCAGGGGGAGGAACAGCGTTCGGGTGCGCATGGGATGCCTTCCGGACGGGAACGAGGGGGAGTTCCTGTATGTGCACGACGGTCGGGCTGCTGAACGCGACGCTGTCCCGAGACGGTAGGGAGCGGCTGTGGTCATGTCAAGGTCTGGACCAGTGGCCTCCCGGGGCTGCTCGCCGGGAACTCCGCCGGAAGATCGCCCGACGCGGGAATGGCCGTGCCGTACACGGCGTTCCCAGAGAGAACACGAGGAGGAGCGGTAATCGTGCTTGATCCCCAGGATTTGTACGAATGGGACGCGAAGGGCCTGGCCGTCGTCGACGTCGCCCTGGCGCAGGAGTCGGCCGGGCTGGTCATGCTGTACCACTTCGACGGCTACATCGACGCGGGCGAGACCGGTGAGCAGATCATCGACGGCCTGCTCGACACCCTTCCGCACCAGCTGGTGGCCCGCTTCGACCACGACCGGCTCGTGGACTACCGCGCGCGCCGCCCGCTGCTCACGTTCCGGCGCGATCGCTGGACCGCCTACGAGACGCCGTCCATCGAGGTCCGCCTCGTCCAGGACGCCACCGGCGCCCCCTTCCTCGTCCTCTCGGGCCCCGAGCCCGACGTGGAGTGGGAGCGGTTCGCCGCGGCCGTCGGCCAGGTCGTCGAGCGCCTCGGCGTCCGCCTCGCCGTCAACTTCCACGGCATCCCCATGGGCGTGCCGCACACCCGACCGGTCGGCCTCACCCCGCACGGCAACCGCACCGACCTCATGCCCGGACACCGCAGCCCCTTCGACGAGGCCCAGGTCCCCGGCAGCGCCGAGTCCCTGGTGGAGTACCGCCTCACCGAGGCCGGCCACGACACCCTCGGAGTCGCCGCGCACGTCCCGCACTACGTCGCCCGCTCCTCGTACCCCGACGCGGCCCTGACCGTCCTGGAGGCCGTCACCGCCGCCACCGGCCTCGTCCTGCCGGGCGTCGCCCACGCGCTGCGGACCGAGGCCCGCCGCACCCAGACCGAGATCGACCGCCAGATCGGGGAGGGCGACGAGGAGCTGGTCGCGCTCGTGCAGGGCCTTGAGCACCAGTACGACGCGGTGGCCGGCGCCGAGACCCGGGGCAGCCTGGTCGCCGAGCCGGTCGACCTGCCGTCCGCCGACGAGCTGGGCCGCGAGTTCGAGCGCTTCCTCGCCGAGCGGGAGGGCGACGCGTAGCCCTCCGCGGGCAGGCCCTAAGCTGCCGCTCATGCTGAAGGTGGGCCTGACCGGCGGGATCGGCGCCGGCAAGAGCGAAGTGTCGCGGCTGCTCGTCTCGTACGGAGCCGTGCTGATCGACGCGGACCGGATCGCCCGCGAGGTCGTCGAACCCGGGACCCCGGGGCTCGCGGCCGTCGTGGAGACCTTCGGGGACGGCGTCCTCACCGGGGAGGGGACGCTCGACCGGCCGAAGCTCGGCTCGATCGTCTTCGCCGACCCCGAGCGGCTCGCCGCCCTCAACGCGATCGTCCACCCCCTCGTCGGGGCCCGGTCGGCCGAGCTGGAGAGCCGGGCCGGATCCGGCGACGTCGTCGTCCACGACGTCCCGCTGCTCACCGAGAACGGCCTCGCCCCCCTCTACGACCTCGTCGTCGTCGTCGACGCCTCGCCCGAGACCCAGCTCGACCGGCTGGTACGGCTCCGGGGCATGGCCGAGCCCGAGGCCAGGGCCCGGATGGCAGCGCAGGCCACCCGCGAGAACCGGCTGGCCGTCGCCGACCTGGTGATCGACAACGACGGACCGCTGGACGCCCTGGAACCGCAGGTCCGGAAGGTCTGGGACGAGCTGGAACGCCGCGCCGAGACCCCCGCCCGGGACAGCTAGGGCCTGTCCTCGGGACCCTGCCGGGCTCGCGAGCACCGGTCCTGGCCGCGCCCCCGGCGGAATGCCGTCACCGGGTCCGGTGTTCAACCACCGGATCGAGGGGAAGGATGCCATCGTGGCCGACAGGAACCCGGAAACGCACGTCATCGACTTCCGCGCCGCCGAGCACCTCCTGGCCGCGCGGGATCCGCGTGGCGCCGTGAAGCTGCTGGACTCGGTGATCGCCGCCCATCCCGAGAACACGGCGGCGCGTCTGCTGCGCGCCCGGGCGTTCTTCGCGGCCGCCCAGCTCCGACCGGCCCAGCTGGAGTTCGAGCTGGTCCTGGAGCGCGAGCCCGACAACGCGTTCGCCCACTTCGCCCTGGCCCGCACCTTCGAGCGCTCCGGGCAGACCGCCCAGGCCACCCGGCACTTCCGCCTCGCCGCCGCCCTCGACCCGAAGCCCGAGTACCTCCAGGCCGCGGGTTTCGACACCAGGAACTGACCGGAAGGGCCGGGACACGGCGGGTCGCGGGGCGGCGACGCTCAGTGCTTCGGAGTGCCGTGATCGGGCTCGTACGGCGGGACGCTCCGGCTCGGCTGCCAGTGCGCGCCCTGGTGGAGATGGCGCGCCACCATCGTCAGGTCGACCGCGACCACCACGAACAGCACCCCGCAGGCCGCCGCCCAGCCGGGGCGGTCGAGCAGCGAGAAGACGGTGGTGCCGAAGGCGGCCCACAGCAGCCCCCACACACTCAGCCAGAACCGCAGCCGCAGCGCGCTGCGCGCGGTCGCCGGCTCGTTGCCGCTCCGCATGACGGTCACATCCCCCGTCCGGATTCCCGAGGGCTACTCCCAGCATGTACCCGCGGCAGCGGAAAGGGAACGAGCGGGGCGAGGTCCCGGGAGACCCGGCGGACGACCCCGTGGCCGTCCCCGCCGGACGCTCTAGTGGACGACGGTGTAGCTGCGCCACGGCAGGGTGCCCGGCGCGATCTCGTCGGCCAGGGTGGTGGGCAGGTAGGTCGGCATGGGCCCCTGGCAGTCGCGGGTCCGGTAGAGCACGATGTCGTTCAGGGTGTTGTTCTCGATCTTGCGCACCCCGGCCGGTGCGAGCCGATGACAGCCGTTGACCGACGGGCTCGTGATCTTCACCAGCACATCCCGCTCGGTCTCGTACTCGAGGGTGCCCACGGCCGAGCGGCCCAGGCCCGAGCAGCCGGCGACGGCGAGAGTGAGCAGCACGGCCCCGGTGGCGGTCGTGAGACGCCGGCGAACGGACATGGCGGTTCCTCTTCTGTCGTGACGGGTCGGTCGTGACGGGCCCGTCGGGTCGGCTCGTGACGGGTCCGCCGGGTCTGTCGGATCGGTGGGTGACGGGCCTGGCGAGTCGGGTCGGGTCGACCGGGGCGGGCGGAGGAGCCGCGGATCCGCGTGGACGCGGACGCCTCGGACCGACCCCGGTGAACGCCACCCTGCCGCCCCTCGCACGCCCTGTCACGCGCTGCTGGGCCGCCCGGGGGAACCGCCTGGCGGCCGTTGTCAGACCCCACCCGTAAGGTCGGGAGTCCAGTCGGTTCCGCGTCGGGCGACGGGAGGAGGGAAGAGCCGTGACACACACCTGGACGACCAGCGCCGCCGTCTTCCTGCCGGCCGCCCTTCCCCGGGAGGGGCGGGTCGCCTTCTGGGCGACCGACGGCGGGGCGCCGCCGGACCCCGAGGGGAGCGGTGCGGAGCGGGTCGAGCTGACCGTGGCCCGGCGACACGGCAGCGGGGCCCGGGGACGTGCCGTGCCCGCGGTCACCCTCCCCGTCGAGACGGCCCTGCCCCACCTGGTCGCGGCCCGCCACCACCCCGCGGCGCACCCCGCCACCGCAGGCTGGGGAGCCGCCGCCCTGCACGCCCTGCACCTGACCGCCCGGGGACGGCTGCTGCCGGGGCTCACCGCGGACGACCTGGACGCCTGGCGGGCCGGGCCCCTGGACGCCGACGACATCGCCCATCTGCGGGCCGTCGCCGCCGCCCTGCCCTTCGAGGCGTACGCGGTGCCCGTGCCGGGCCGCGGCGCGCTG
This sequence comes from Streptomyces sp. NPDC051180, assembly GCF_040689545.1. NCBI lineage: Bacteria > Bacillati > Actinomycetota > Actinomycetes > Kitasatosporales > Streptomycetaceae > Streptomyces > Streptomyces sp. NPDC051180. The sequence goes on along the minus strand of NZ_JBFBBC010000002.1, from coordinate 202,841 downwards.
CGACTGCCCGAGCCGGAGGCCCTCGTGCGCGCCTTCCTCGACGCGGTCGCGGACACCCTGCCCCGGAGCCCGGCCGCCGCCCACGCGGTCGGGGCGCCCTTCGCGGCCCGCGCACCGCAGCACCTGCCCCGCGCGCGTGCCTGGGCCGCCGAGGCGGCGGCGGGGATGGACGCGGGCGTGCGGGTCTCGCTCCGCCTGGACCTGTCGGGCTACGAGCTCTTCGACATCGACCGGGACGAGGACGGGGACGAGCGCCACGCCGCCGCCGCGATCCTCCAGATCCACAGCCTCGCCGACCCCACCCTCGTCATCGACGCCGCGGACCTGTGGGCCGGCGAGGGCGATGTGTTCGGACCCCGGGCCCGCGTCGACGCCGTCCTCGCCCTGCGGCGTGCGGCCCGCGTCTGGCCGGCGCTCACCCGGCTCATGGAGCGGGACGTGCCCGACGTCCTCGCCGTCACCGAGAACGAGCTGTACGAACTGCTCGGACCCGCCTCCGCCCGCCTCGCCGACGCGGGAGTCGCCGTCCACTGGCCGCGCGAACTCGCCCGCTCCCTCAGTGCCTCCGCCGTCGTCAGGCCCGCGCTCGCCGCGCCGGGCTCCGCGACGGACGGCACCTCCTTCTTCGACAGCGACGAGCTGCTGCGGTTCAACTGGCAGCTCGCCCTCGACGGCGACCCGCTCACCGAGCGCGAGATGGACCTCCTGGCCGAGTCCCACCGGCCCATCGTGCGCCTGCGCGACCAGTGGGTCGTCATCGATCCCGCCCTCGTCCGCAAGGCGCGCAAGCGGGAGCTCGGCCTGCTCCAACCGGTCGACGCCCTCTCCGTCGCGCTGACCGGGACCGCCGAGGTGGACGGCGAGACCGTGCCCGCCGTCCCCGTCGGGGCGCTCGCCGCCCTCCGCGACCGGCTCCTGGCCGGACCCGAGGACGTGCAGGCCCCGCCCGGCCTCACCGCCACCCTGCGCGACTACCAGCTCCGCGGCCTCGCCTGGCTGGACCTGATGACCTCCCTCGGACTCGGTGGCTGCCTCGCCGACGACATGGGCCTCGGCAAGACCGTCACGCTCATCGCCCTCCACCTGCGCCGCGCCCGCCGCGCCCCCACCCTCGTCGTCTGCCCGGCGTCCCTGCTGGGCAACTGGCAGCGGGAGGTCCGGAAGTTCGCCCCCGACGTCCCCGTCCGCAGGTTCCACGGGACGGAGCGCGACCTGACCGGCAGTGAGGGCGGCTTCGTCCTCACCACCTACGGCACCCTGCGCACCAGCGCGGCCGAACTGGCCGGACGGGAGTGGGGGATGGTCGTCGCCGACGAGGCGCAGCACGTCAAGAACCCGTTCTCCGCGACGGCCAGGGCGCTGCGCGAGATCCCCGCTCCCGCCCGGGTCGCCCTGACCGGTACCCCCGTGGAGAACAACCTCTCCGAACTGTGGGCGCTCCTCGACTGGACCACCCCCGGACTGCTCGGCCCCCTCAAGGCGTTCCGCGCCCGCCACGCCAGGGCCGTGGAGAACCACGAGGAGATCGAACACCAGGAGGCCGTGGAGCGGCTCGCCCGGCTCGTGCGGCCCTTCCTGCTGCGCCGCCGCAAGTCCGACCCCGGCATCGTTCCCGAGCTGCCGCCCAAGACGGAGTCCGACCACCCCGTGGCCCTCACCCGGGAACAGGCATCGCTGTACGAGGCGGTCGTCCGCGAGACCATGGCGCAGATCGAGGAGGCCGAGGGCATGGTCCGCCGGGGTCTGGTCATGAAGCTGCTGACCTCCCTCAAGCAGATCTGCAACCACCCCGCCCAGTACCTCAAGGAGCAGGCCCCGCGCGGGGCCGGCACCGCCCGGCTCGCCGGCCGCTCGGGGAAGCTCGCCCTCCTCGACGAACTCCTCGACACGATCCTCGCCGAGGACGGCTCCGTGCTCGTCTTCACCCAGTACGTGTCGATGGCGCGGCTCCTCGCCGACCACCTGGCCGCACGCGGCATCCCGGCCCAACTGCTCCACGGCGGAACCCCGGTGGCCGAGCGGGAGCGGATGGTCGACCGCTTCCAGGCCGGCGAGGTCCCCGTCTTCCTGCTCTCCCTCAAGGCGGCGGGCACCGGCCTCAACCTCACCCGGGCCGGGCACGTCGTCCACTACGACCGCTGGTGGAACCCGGCCGTCGAGGAGCAGGCGACCGACCGGGCCTACCGCATCGGGCAGACCCAGCCGGTGCAGGTGCACCGGCTCGTCGCCGAGGGCACGGTCGAGGACCGCATCGCCGAGATGCTGCGCGCCAAACGGGCCCTCGCGGACGCCGTCCTCGGCTCCGGGGAGGCGGCCCTCACCGAGCTGACCGACCGCGAACTGGCCGACCTGGTGTCCCTGAGGAGGCCCGTGTGAACCCCGCCCGGGGCGTGCGGGGAGCCGCCCCCCGCCACGACGACCGCCGCCGCAGCTTCCCGCCGGTCGCCCCCCGGGAGGCGCCCGACGGCCGGTTCGCCGCCACCTGGTGGGGAAACGCCTGGGTGGAGGCGCTGGAGGACGCGGCGCTCGACCCGGCCCGCCTCGCGCGCGGCAAGGCGTACGCCGGGCGCGGGCACGTCGACGCGATCACGGTCACCCCCGGCCGGGTCGTCGCCTACGTCCACGGCACGCGGCCCCGCCCGTACCGCACCGAGATCCGGATGAGGACCCTCGGCGACGACGGCTGGGAGCGGTTCCTCGACGGGGCCGCCGCCCGCCCCGACCACATCGCCGCCCTGCTCGACAAGGACGTGCCGCACGCCCTGGAGGCGGTCACCGGACTGCTGCCGGCGCCGGGCGACCTCGTCCCCGACTGCTCCTGCCCCGACGACGGCTACCCCTGCAAGCACGCCGCAGCCCTCTGCTACCAGGCGGCCCGGCTCCTCGACGAGGACCCCTTCGTCCTCTTCCTGATGCGCGGCCGCGGCGAGCAGGAACTGCTCGCCGAGCTCACCCGGCGCAACGCGGCGCTGTCGGCCGCCGAGACCTCCGCGGCCGCGCCGCCGATGCCGACCGTGCTCGCCCGCAGCGCGTTCCCCCCGGCCGACCGGGCGTGGCTCCCGCCGCTGCCGCCCGAGCTGCCCGTCCCGGACCGGCCCGGGCGGCCCGCCGTCTTCCCGCCGGACCCCCACGCCCCCGATCCGCTCGCCCTCGAACTCCTCGCCACCGAGGCCGCTGTCCGCGCCCACGGATTCCTCGCCACCGGCCACGACCCGGTGGCCGCGCTCACACCCTGGCAGGACGCGGTCCGACTGGCCGCCGCGCACCCCGGTTCCGGGCTCACCGCCTCGACCCGGGCGCTCTACCGCGACCTGGCGGACGCGCTGGACCGCACGCCCACCGACCTCGCCCGGGCCGTCGCCGCCTGGAGGCAGGGCGGCGCCGCGGGTCTCGTGGTCCTCGAAGAGCCCTGGGACCCGCCGGCCGGCCCGTTCGACCGCGCCAGACCGGCGCTCCTCGCCGCCGACTTCCCTGCCTTCCGCCCCTGGCGCAACCGGCTCTCCACCGAGTCCCTGCAGCTCCGGCTCGGCCGGGACGGCCTCTGGTACGGCTACGAGTCGGACGCCGGCCGCGAGGACTGGTGGCCGCGCGGCGCCCCGGATCCCGACCCGGTGGGAGCGCTCACCGACCTCCTGGGGCGATGATCCGACACTCGAACGATGTCCCACTCGATGGAGTGAAACCCGTCAACGGGCGGATCCGGCACACCCGTTTGTCGCGTTGATTCCGGTACGGGCACTCGCCCGTGTACACCTCCGGAAGGCAGGAAGCCATGAGGCAGATTCGCCGAAGTGGTCTGGCCACACTGTTGGTCACGGGTGGGGCGCTCGCGCTCTCGGCGGGCGCCGCGCACGCCGACTCCGGCGCGCAGGGCGCTGCGGTCGGCTCGCCGGGAGTCGGCTCCGGCAACGCGGTTCAGCTGCCGGTGCACGTGCCGGTCAACGCCTGCGGGAACACGGTCAACGTCGTCGGACTGCTCAACCCCGCCTTCGGCAACGGCTGTGCCAACCGCTCCGCCGAGCCCGGCGGTTACGGCTCGGACCAGGGCGGTGGCCGTGCCCACAAGGACGAGCCCGGCACCCCGCGCGGCGGGGAGCAGGCCGGCGGCTCGCACGGCAACGGCGGCGGCTCCTCCAACGGCGGCGGGTCCACGGCGGAGAGCGAGGCGGCCGGTTCCCCCGGCGTGCTCTCCGGGAACGGCCTCCAGCTGCCCGTCGACCTCCCCGTGAACCTCAGCGGGAACTCGGTCAACGTCGTCGGCGTGGGCAACCCGGTCTTCGGCAACACCTCGGTGAACGGCCCCGGCAAGCCCCAGCAGCCGATCGAGGTCCCGACGCCGCGTCCGCAGACCCCCGTCAAGAACGTGCCGGTGCCGCAGGCAGAGACCGAGGCCCCGGCCCCCGCGCCGCAGGGTGAGACGAGCACCGTCGCTCTGGCCTCCACCGGCTCGGACGCCATCGGGTACGCCGCTCCCGCGAGCGCCGCGCTGCTGCTCGGCGGCGCCCTGCTGTACCGCCGCGCGCGTCGCGCCGGGGACGGGGCCTGAGGGTCCGCTCCCCGCGGACCGGTCGCCGCGCGCTGACGCCCGAGCCGTCAGCCGTGACGCCCGCCGCGCGCGTCCCCTCCGCCGTGACGCCAGGCCCGGAGCACCGTCTCGATGGCGGGTGCGACCCTCGTCCGGGCCTGGTGCCGGGGTACCCCCTGCATCAGCAGGGTGTCGTACGGCGTGTCGACGTGCCGGACGGAGGCGCGCACCGCGGCGGTGACGGCGCCGCGGTCGAGGGCGCGACCGGCCGCCGTGCGCCCCACCCGTCCGCTGCCCTTCGCCGACGCGTGGAGGGCGATCTCGTCGACCCGGTCCTCCGGGCAGGACGGGAACAGCCGCTGGATCTCCGCCCGGAGGAGCGCGGTGACTCCGGCGTCGAGCGCCGCGCGCCGCACCGCGTCCCGGGCCCGCCGCCTGGCCCGCGCCTCGGCGTCCGCCAGGCAGGCGAGCTCCGCCCGGGCGAGCGCCGCCTCCTCGACGAGCAGGCCCTGGCGTTCGTACCGCGTACGGCGCCGGTTGTGGCGTACGACCACGGCCCAGAGATCGCTGTTCTCCCGGGCGCGCCGGGTGAGCGCCGTGTCGCCGCGGCGGAGGAAGACCAGGTGCCCGAGGTCGGCGCAGTCCAGGCAGACCGGGGCGTTGAACTCGACGATCATCCGCTCCAGGGGGCCCTGGTGGCACTCCGAGCAGCGGCGTCGCTTGAGCGGCTCGACGACGACGGGTGCGACGAGGTCCACGTCCGCTCCTCCCTTCGGTCGGGCCTCAGCGGACGCCGGGCGCCGCGGCGGAGATGAAGGTGGCGAGGGCTTCCTTCGCCTGCTCCGAGCGGCGGGCGCGGTCCGCCTCGTCGACCGCCTCGTGCATGCAGTGGGAATCGACGAAGGCCGCCTCGGCCAACCGCCGGACCTCCGGGTCGTCGCAGACCAGCTGGACGCGGAAGAGGGCCTGCCGGGCGGCCGTGCGCTGGCGGTAGGAGGCGTGCCGGGACTCCTCCGCCTCCTCCGAGCCGGGGTGCTGGAGCGCCCGGAACCAGCGGTCGTTCTGGCTGTGCCGGTAGTCGACGACCGCGCCGGCGAAGGCGCTGTAGGTCGCGATCCGCTCCTGGCGGAGCTGTTCGGTGCGGGCGAGCGCGGCCGTGCGTTCGGTGGCCCGCCCCTGGAACCAGTGGGTGAAGACGACACCCAGCAGGGTTCCCACCACGGCTATCAGCGCCGCATCCATGACCGGCCGTCCCTCCCGTTTCTCCCGGCCGCTGCGCTCGCCGGGTCCGAAGATCCTTCGATCCTCAGATCATGGCAGCCTGGAGGGCGGCGCGTCACCGTCGCGGGGGCGGTGCGTCACTGGCGGTAGCTGCTGAGGAAGCGGCCGATGCGGCTGATGGCGGCGTCCAGGTCGTCGGCGTACGGCAGGGTGAGGATGCGGAAGTGGTCCGGGCGGGGCCAGTTGAAGCCGGTGCCCTGGACGACCTGGATCTTCTCCCGCAGGAGCAGGTCGAGGACGAACTTCTCGTCGTCGTGGATCTTGTGCACGGCGGGGTCGAGGCGGGGGAAGGCGTACAGCGCGCCCTTGGGCTTCACGCAGGAGACGCCGGGGATCTCGTTGAGCTTCTCCCAGGCCCGGTCGCGCTGTTCGCGCAGCCGGCCGCCCGGGGCGGTCAGCTCGTCGATCGACTGCCGGCCGCCGAGCGCGGCCTGGATGGCGTACTGGGCGGGGGCGTTGGGGCAGAGGCGCATGGAGGCCAGCATGGTGAGGCCCTCCAGATAGCTCCTGGCGTGCTGCTTCGGGCCGCTGACGACCAGCCAGCCGGAGCGGAAGCCCGCCACGCGGTACGTCTTGGAGAGTCCGCCGAAGGTCAGGACGACCAGGTCGGGGGCGAGGGAGGCGGCCGGGTAGTGGACGGCCTCGTCGTACACGATCCGGTCGTAGATCTCGTCGGCGAACACCATCAGGCCGTGGCGGCGGGCGAGGTCGAGGATGCCCTCGACGATCTCCTTCGGATAGACCGCGCCGGTGGGGTTGTTGGGGTTGATGATGACGAGCGCGCGGGTCCGGTCGGTGATCTTCGACGCCATGTCGTCGAGGTCCGGGTACCACTCGGCCGACTCGTCGCAGAGGTAGTGGACCGCCTTGCCGCCGGCCAGGGTGGTGGCCGCGGTCCAGAGCGGGAAGTCGGGGGCGGGGACGAGGACCTCGTCCCCGTCGTCCAGGAGCGCCTGCACGGCCATGGAGACGAGCTCCGACACGCCGTTGCCGAGGTAGACGTCGTCGACGTCGACCTCCGCCACGCCCATGGCCTGGTAGCGCTGGGCCACGGCGCGGCGGGCGGAGAGGATGCCGCGCGAGTCGGTGTAGCCGTGGGCCCGGGGGAGCATCCGGATCATGTCCTGGACGATCTCCTCGGGCGCCTCGAAGCCGAAGAGCGCCGGGTTTCCGGTGTTGAGGCGCAGGACGCTGTGGCCCGCCTCCTCCAGCGCGTTGGCGTGCTCGATCACCGGGCCGCGGATCTCGTAGCAGACCTCGTTCAGCTTGCTCGACTGCCGGAACTCCATGTCCGACCTCCCCAGGTCCCCGGAATCAGTGTTGCTTGGTTTTACCAAGTTCGAGCTTGGAAAGTCCAACAACATGTCTAGACTGCGTCGCATGCCACGTCAGCCACGCCGCCGCAGCTACGACCAGCACTGCGCCGCCGCGCGCGCCCTCGACCTCGTCGGCGACCGCTGGACCCTGCTCGTCGTCCGCGAACTCCTCGCCGGCCCGCGCCGCTACACCGACCTCCACGCCGATCTGCCCGGCGTCAGCACGGACATGCTCGCCGGCCGGCTGAAGGACATGGAGGGGGCCGACCTCGTCACCCGGCGCCGACTGCCGCCGCCCGCCTCCGCGTTCGTCTACGAGCTCACCCCGCGCGGACGCGACCTGCTGCCCGTCCTGCGCGCCCTCGCCGCCTGGGGAGCCCCCGAGCTCGGCGAACCGCGGCCCACCGACGCCGTCCGCGCCCACTGGTACGCCGTCCCGCTGCTCGGCGCACTCGCCGGGCTGGGTGAAGGAGTCGTCCAGGTGACCCTGGACGAGGGGGAGTTCCACGTCCGGATCGGTGCCGACGGTACGACCACGTACGGCGACGGTGTCTACGGCGACGCGAGCGGCGAGCTGCCGGACGTCCGGCTGCGCACCGACACGGCCACCTGCCGGGACCTCGCCGGCGGCGGACTCACCCTCGCCGAGGCGGTCGAGGCGGGACGCGCCACGCTCGACCGGACCGCGCCGGCCGTCGGCTGAGCGCGGGTGACGCCGGGGGCGTCCGCTCCCGACGGGGCCCGCGGTCAGCCGCGTGGGGACTCCGGCGCCGGGAGCGCCGCCAGCGCGCCCGCGAGGCGGTCACGAGCCGTGGTCTGGGCCGCGATCCGGGCGTCGAGGACCGCGAGCCGGTCCCGGGCGATCTCCAGCCCGCGGGCGGACGGCGGGGCGGCGGAGACGTCCCCGTCGAGGCAGGAGCGGAACGCCGACACGTCGTCCAGGGTGAGCCCGGCGTCCAGCAGGTACCGGATGTTCGCCACCCGGGCCGCGGCGCACTCCTCGTACACCCGGTAGCCGTTGGTCTCGCGGGCCGACGCGATCAGCCCCGCCGCCTCGTAGTGGCGCAGCGCGCGGGCCGACACCCCGGTCCGCCGGGCCAGTTCACCGATGCGCAAGGACGCCACCTCCTCGCGCAGTCGTATCACGCGACGAGCGCGCCCCCGTCGACGGGCAGCACGGTGCCGGTGAGGAAGGCGGCGTCGGGGGCGGAGAGCGCGGTGATCGCCCAGGCGACCTCCTCGGGCCTGCCGACCCGGCCCAGCGGCGTCCGCGCGACCTGCCAGGCCCGCAGCGCGCGCCGCCGCTCGGGGGAGAGCCCCATGTGGTCCGCGATCGGCGTCTCGATGGCGCCGGGGGCGACCGCCACCACCCGGACGCCGTCCGGGGCGAGCTCCACCGCCCAGCAGCGGGTCAGCGTCTCCAGGGCGCTCTTGGTCGCCGGGTAGAGGGAGTTGGCGGGCCAGCCGCGCTGCCCGACGGTCGTGGAGACGTTCACCACCACGCCCCGGGAGGCCCGGAGCGCGGGGACGGCGGCCTGGGTGAGCAGGACGGGGGCGACGAGGTTGGTCTCCAGGAGCGGGGCGACGACGGAGCGGTCGAGGGTGCCGAGCGGGCCGCCGGCGGAGATCCCGGCGTTGTTGACCAGGACGTCGAGGCGCCCGTGGTCGGCGAGGGCGGCCCGCACGATTCCCTCCGGCGCCCCCTCCGCCGTGATGTCGGCGACGAACGGGTGGATCCCGGCGTGCCCCTCGGCGGACTCCCGCAGGGGTTCCTCCCGGCGGCCGACGGCGACGACGGTCGCGCCCTGTCCGGCGAAGGCGTGCGCGGTGGCCCGGCCGATGCCGGTCCCCGCGCCGGTGACGACGACGACCCGGGTGCGTGTGGTGGTGTCCATGGGTGGGATGGTCGAACAGTGACGCCAGTGACAAGGTCAAGCGGAGACGCGGAGCGGCGGGCAGGATGAGCGGGATGCGATACGAGGCGATCACCTGGGACCGGCTGGCCGAGGCCCTCGCGGCTCATGTCGACGACGCCGTCCCCGGCGACGGCGGCCCGTGGCTCAAGGTCGGCGTCGACGGGCCGCCCGCCGCGCCCGGGGACGAGCTCGCGGGGCTGCTCGCCGAGGCGCTGCGGGCGCGCGGGCGCTCCGTCCACGTCGCCGGGACCGGCGGCTTCCTGCGGCCCGCGTCCCTCCGGTACGAGTACGGCAAGCAGGATCCCGACGCGTACTACTCCGGCTGGACCGACACCGGGGCCCTGTGGCGCGAGGTGTTCGGCCCGCTCGAACCCGACGGCACCGGACGCGTCCTGCCCGATCTGTGGGACCCCGTCAGGGACCGCGCGACCCGCAGCCCGTACGTCACGCTGCCGCCCGGTGGGGTGCTCGTCGTGCACGGGCCGTTCCTCCTCGGCCACTGGTTCCCGTTCGACCTCACCGTCCACCTGCGGCTGTCGCCCGCCGCGCTCGCCCGGCGCACCGAGGAGCCCTGGACCCTCCCCGCCTTCGCCCGGTACGAGACGGAGGTCGACCCCGCCGGCGCCGCCGACGCCGTCGTGCGCGCCGACGACCCGCGCCACCCGGCCTGGACGGGCCTCGACCGGGGCGGGGACGCGGACTGAGGGGCCCGCTCGGCGATCCGGCCACGCGGCGGGCATGCCGGCCGGACGGAGAGGCCGAGGCGGACGGCTAGCTCGGTGGCGGGAGGGCTCCCGGGGCCGGGGGTCTGCCGCCCACGAACGTCACCGCTTCCGCGCCCGCGCGGCAGCCCGCCTCCGCGGCGCGTACCGGGTCCGCGCCCGCGATCAGGGCGGCCAGGAAAGCCCCGGTGAACGCGTCGCCCGCGCCCGTGGAGTCGATCCGCCGGGCGGGCGGCACCGTCGGAGCCGCCACCCGGGCGGAGACCGAGCCACCCTCGGCGAGCAGGGCGCCGGCCGCTCCCAGGGTGACCACGACCAGAGGGAAGCGCCGGCTCAACTCCGCGGCGGCCGTGGTGGTTTCGGTGGACCCGGTGAGGGAGCGGGCCTCGTCGGCGTTGGGCAGCAGCAGCTCCGCGCCCTCCGTCGCGGACAGGAACCGCTCCGCGCCCAGCCGATCGAGGAACCCCGCCGAGGCCGGGTCGACGCTGACCGGGACCCCGGCCGCCCGGGCGTCGCGCAGGGCCCGCCGGGCCGTCTCGCGGCTGCGGTCGGCGAAGAACAGGTAGCCGGAGAGGTGCAGTCGGGCCACGCCGTCGAGCAGACCGGAGGTCCAGTCGGCGGGGGAGAGGCGGAGCGCGGCGCCGCTGTCGGTGAGGAAGGTGCGCTCCGCGGAGGTGTCCACGAGCGCGATGACCGTGGCCGTCGCGGCGTCCGGGTCCGGCACGAGCAGCGGGCGCACCCCGGCCCGTCGCAGCGCCCGCTCGTGCCAGGCGGCCGCGTCCGTTCCCACCCGGCCGAGCAGCCGCACGTCGCCGGGGGCGGAACGCGCGGCCCAGCACGCCGCGTTGGCTCCGGCGCCGCCCGGCAGCGTCCGGATCTCGGCCGCCGTGTCCGTGGCGGGTGCGAGCGGCGTCCGGTGCCGCGCGACCACGTCGGTGACCACGTCCCCGACGACGAGCAGCGCGCCCCCGGACGGTCCCGCGGTCCGGCCCGGCGGCCGCGTGCTCTCCGGGGGCCTCACCGACCGGCGGGGCCGCGCGGCCCCGCGCCGCCGGACGCGTCACCGCCGGACGATCCGCCCCGGGACCCGGCGGCGCCGGACGTCCCCGCGTCGCGCCCTGCCCCGTACGCCCCCGCGACGGCCGCCGCCAGCCGTACGTTGCCCCGTACGGCCGCGAGGTTCGCCTCCAGGGACGCGCCGTCCGTGTGCACGGTGAGGTATTCGAGCAGGAACGGCGTGACGGCCTGGCCGGTGATCCCCTTCTCGCCCGCCGCCGTGAGGGCCTGGGCCAGGACCCGGTCGTGCAGGGCGGGGTCCAGCTGGTCGGCCTGCGGGACGGGGTTGGCGACGACGAGCGCGGCCGCGGGGCCGCCGAGCGCGTCCTGCGCCCGTATGACGCGGGCCACCTCCTCGGGGGTGTGCAGGGTCCAGTCGACGGGCTCGCCGGAGGAGGAGAGGTAGAAGCCGGGGAAGTGCCGCGTGCCGTAGCCGACGACCGTCACCCCCAGGGTCTCCAGGCGCTGGAGCGTCGCGGGCACGTCGAGGATCGACTTGACCCCGGCGCACACGACGGTGATCCCGACCCGGGCGAGCAGGCGCAGGTCGGCGGACTCGTCCTGGGTCTCGCTCCATGCGCGGTGCACTCCGCCGAGGCCGCCGGTGGCGAAGACCCGTATCCCGGCGGCGTGTGCCAGCCACGCCGTCGCCGACACCGTGGTGGCTCCCGTGACACCGGTCGCCAGGGCGGGGGCCAGGTCGCGGTGGCCCAGCTTCCGGACGGCGGGGTCCTCGGCGATCCGGGTCAGGGCCGCCGGGTCGAGGCCCACCCTGGCCGTGCCGTCGACCACCGCGACGGTGGCCGGGACCGCGCCACCGGCCCGCACCAGCTCCTCCAGCTCCACCGCCACGGCGAGGTTGCGCGGGCGCGGCAGGCCGTGGGCGATGATCGTCGATTCGAGCGCGACGACGGGGCGGCCCTCGTGGAGCGCCTCCCGTACCTCTTCGGACACCTGTGTGGACATGTCCCATTCCTTGGCGCGGCCACGGGCACCGCAAACCTCGTCGGCGACCTCCCGCCACGGCACGGAGGCCGGCCGCGGAATCCGTCACGGGGTGCCGGGGCCGGCCGCGGGAAGGTCCGCGGTGCCCTTCGGGGGCCGCGCCGAAGGGGCGGTTCGGATTTCGTCGTCCCTGCGGGATCCGGACGTCGTGCCTGGTGGGAGGCGAAGCGGAGGGCGTTCTTCCAGGGGCTCCCGGCCGGTCGGGGGCCGTCGGGCCCCGCTACAGTCACCGGCCATGACGACTCATGACCTGCCCTCCTTCGCCGTGCACATCCCCGACGCCGAGCTCGAAGCGGAGCCGCTCGACCCCGGCCAGATCGTCTCCGGCACGCCCGAGGTGACGGGCAAGGTGCTGTGGGAGTCGGCCGACGGCAAGCAGCTGCGCGGCATCTGGCAGATCACCCCCGGCGTCGTCACCGACACCGAGGCCAACGAGCTCTTCGTGGTGGTCTCCGGTCGCGCGACCGTCGCCGTCGAGGGCGGCGAGACGCTGGAGATCGGGCCGGGCGACGCGTGCGTGCTCCGCGAGGGCGACCGCACGACCTGGACGGTGCACGAGACCCTCCGCAAGGCGTACCACATCAGCCTCTGAAGTCCCGTCGGGCGCCGTGGGGTTCGAGGGTCTGGTAGGAAACCTTCCTATCCGCTAGCATCCCCCGCGGCGGCTTGGCGCGGCGCCCGATCCCGGGGCGTGACGCGCTCAGCGAGAGCTCTGACCCGGCCGCCGAGCACCACCCCGCCGCGTGGCGCCCGAATCGCCATCGGCCGGTCGCCCCCGCCCGCACCCCCGGCGGCGCGGGCGCCCGGCCGGCGCGGCGGGCCGTGGTGCGCCGCACCGGTGTCCAGCTCTCGCCACCCCTCAGGTCAGGGAGCCCAGGTATGCGCCTGAACGCCTCCGCCCCACCGCACACCACCACCCGCCGTCTGCCGCTCGTCCTCGCCGCCGTCCTGCTGCTCGTCGGCGGACTCCTCCTCGCCCTGCCGGACCGGGCCGGAGCCGCCGCCGACGTCCTCATCTCCCAGGGCAGGCCGGCCACCTCCTCCTCCGTCGAGGACTCCACCTTCGGCCCGGAGAAGGCGTTCGACGGCGTCTCCACCACCCGCTGGGCCAGCACCGAGGGCGTCGACCCCCAGTGGATCAAGGTCGACCTCGGCCCCTCGGCGACCGTCTCCCGGGTCAAGCTCGTCTGGGAGGCCGCCTACGCCAAGGCGTACCGCGTCGAGATCTCCGCCGACGGCACCACCTGGACCCGCCTCGCCACCGAGACGGCCGGAAACGGCGGCACCGACGACTGGACCGGCCTCACCGGCACCGGCCGCTACCTGCGCGTGTACGGGACCGCCCGCGGCACCTCGTACGGCTACTCGCTCTTCGCGGCGGAGGTCTACGGCACCACCTCCACCACGCCCCCGCCCGACGGCGCCTTCACCGTCGTCGCGGCCGGCGACATCGCCGCCCAGTGCACCGCCTCCAGCAGCTCGTGCGCCCACCCCAAGACCGCGGCCCTGGCCCAGCGGATCGCGCCGTCCTTCTACCTGACCATGGGCGACAACCAGTACGACGACGCCCTGCTCTCCGACTTCCGCGCCTACTACGACAAGAGCTGGGGCGCCTTCAAGGCGAAGACCCGGCCCGTCCCCGGCAACCACGAGACCTACGACCCGGCGGGGCCGCTCGCCGGGTACAAGTCGTACTTCGGTGCGATCGCCTACCCGCAGGGCAAGTCCTACTACAGCTACGACCAGGGCAACTGGCACTTCGTCGCCCTCGACTCCAACTCCTTCGACGACGCCGCGCAGATCCAGTGGCTCAAGGACGACCTCGCGCGCAACACCAAGGGCTGCGTCGCCGCCTACTTCCACCACCCGCTGTACTCCTCCGGCGGTCACGGCAACGACCCGGTCTCCAAGCCCGTCTGGCAGATCCTGTACGGCGCCAAGGCCGACCTCGTCCTCAACGGACACGACCACCACTACGAGCGGTTCGCCCCCCAGGACCCGAACGGGCGGGCCACCGCCGACGGCATGGTCGAGATCGTCGGCGGCATGGGCGGCGCCGAGCCCTACGACATCGAGACGGTCCAGCCGAACAGCCAGAAGAGGATCAGCGGCACGTACGGCGTGCTCAAGCTGGACCTCACCGACACCACCTACACCTGGCAGTACGTCGGCACCGACAACCAGGTGAAGGACTCCGGCCCGACCTACACCTGCCACTGATGTACCTCGCGACCACCGGTCGCCGCGACGCGCCGCCCACCCCCTCGGGGGTCCGGCGGCGCGTCCCGGGCACCGTCCTCGCCCTCGGCGCGGTCAGCCTGGTCACCGACGTCTCCTCGGAGATGGTGACCGCCGTCCTGCCGCTCTACCTGGTCCTCGGACTCGGCCTCTCCCCCCTCCAGTTCGGCCTCCTCGACGGCCTCTCCACCGGAGCCACCGCGCTCGTGCGGCTCCTCGGCGGCGCCACCGCGGACCGCGGCGGCCGCCACAAGCAGGTCGCCGGAGTCGGCTACGCCCTCTCCGCGTGCTCCCGGCTCGGCCTCCTCCTCGCGGGCGGCGCCACCGGCTGGATCGCCGCCTCGATCGCCGCCGACCGGCTCGGCAAGGGGGTGCGCACCGCCCCGCGCGACGCCCTCATCACCCTCCACAGCCCGCCGGAGGACCTGGGCCGCGCCTTCGGCACCCACCGCGCCATGGACACCACCGGGGCGCTCCTCGGCCCCCTGGCCGCGTTCGCCCTCCTGTCGGCGACGGCGGAGGCGTACGAGACCGTCTTCGCCGTCAGCTTCTGCGTCGGCGCCTTCGGCGTCGTGCTGTGGCTGTTCCTGGTTCCCGGACGGCGGGCCGCGCCGCCGGACCGCGGCACGACCGACGGGGCGGACGGCCGCGCCGCGCCTCCCCGCGCGCGGGGAGGGCTCTTCACCGTGCTGCGCTCACCCGCGTACCGGCGGATCGTGGTCTGCGCCGGCCTCCTCGGGGCGGCCACGATCGGCGACGCCTTCCTCTACCTGCTGCTCCAGCGTCGGCTCGACCTCGACCCGACCTGGTTCCCGTTCCTGCCCCTCGGCGCGGCGGCCGTCTACCTGCTGCTCGCCGTCCCCGCCGGGCGCCTCGCCGACCGCACCGGGCGCCGCGCGCCGCTCCTGTACGGCCACGGGGCACTGCTCCTCGCCTACGTGCTGCTCCTGGCCCCCGGACCCGACGGGGCCGTCCTCGTCGGCGTCCTGCTGCTGCTCGGGGTCTTCTACGCCGCCACCGACGGCGTCCTGATGGCCCTGGCCGGCCCGTTCCTCCCCGAAGGACGCCAGGCCGGCGGCCTGGCCCTCGTCCAGACCGCCCAGGCGCTCGCCCGGCTCGGCGCGGCCGTCGCCTTCGGGGCCGTCTGGACCGCGAGCGGCCCCGGCACCGCCCTCGTCGTCGCCCTCGTCGCCCTCGCGGCGGCCCTGTGCGCCGCCGCCCGCCTGCTGCCCGAGGCCCCCACGGCGCCCGCCACCGCTCCCGCGACCCTCCGAGAGGACTGACCTCCATGAACGCCCCGACCGTCACACGCCTCTCCGCACGCGCACGCGTGGGCGTCCTCGTCCTCGCCCTCCTGCTCCTCGGCGGCGGCGCCACCGCCTACACCCTGCGGGCGGCCTCCGGGCGGGCCGAGGCCACCGGCACCGCCGACCCGGGATTCACCGTCGTCGGCGGGGCGCTCTACGCCCGGGACACCGCGACCGGCCGCGTCGCGCGCGTGGACCCGGCCGCACCCGGCGGGCGAGTGGCCGGCGGCCCCTCCTGCGACCGCTTCCACGCCGCCGGGCCCACGGCGCTCTGCCTCCAGCGGCGGCCGGGCGTGCCGGCCCGCTCGTACGTCCTGGTGCTCGACCGGAACCTGCGCGAGCTGCGCCGCATGTCCCTGCCGGGCATCCCCAGCAGGGCCCGCGTCTCGGCCTCGGGCCGGATGCTGTCCTGGACGATGTTCGCGACGGGCGACTCGTACGCGCGCTCGTCCTTCTCGACCCGCACGTCGATCCTCGACCTGCGCACCGGCTACCTGGTGAAGAACATCGAGCAGATCCCGCTCACCCTCGGCGGCCGTCGCCATCACGCCCCGGACGTCAACTACTGGGGCGTCACCTTCGCCGCCGACGACAACCGCTTCTACGCCACCGTGTCGACGGGCGGCCGCACCCACCTCGTCCAGGGCGACATGGCGGCCTGGTCGGCGCGGGCCCTCCGGGAGAACACCGAATGCCCTTCGCTCTCGCCGGACGGCACCCGGATCGCCTTCAAGAAGCGGGTCTCCGACGGCCCGCACGAGCCGTGGCGGCTGTACGTCCTCGACCTGCGCACCGGACGCGAGCACCCGGTCGCGGAGCGCCGCGGCATCGACGACCAGGCCCTGTGGACCGACCGCGACACCCTCGCGTACGGCTACGGGGGAGCGGTCTGGTCGGTGCCGGCCGACGGCACGGGAACCCCGCGCTCCCTGGTGAGCGGCGCCTCGTCCCCGGCGGCGCCGCGCTGACCGGACCGGAGCGGGCCGCCGGTCCGGTGGGCCGCCGGGGGCCGGAGCGCCCGGGGCGGCGGGCCTCCGCTCAGGCCCTGCGGAGCGCGCCCCGCACCGCGAGCGCCGCCATCGGCAGCAGCAGACAGGCGGCGATCGCGTTCAGCGGGCCGTAGCCGGCCTGCGAGACGATCAGGCCGGCCGCGAGCCCGCCGAGACCGGCGGCGGTGTTCATGACGAAGTCGGAGAGTCCCTGGACCGCCGCCCGGGCGGCCTGCGGCACCGAGTCGGTGAGCAGGGCCGAGCCGGAGACGAGCCCGGCCGACCAGCCCAGGCCGAGGACGAAGAGGCCGGCGGCGGTCCGGCCGTGGCTCGGTCCGGCCGTGCCCGCGACGAGGGCCGCGACGCCGAGGAGGCCGACCGCGAGCCCGATGACCGACAGCCGGCCGAGCCGGTCGGAGAGCCAGCCCATCAGCGGGGAGAACGCGTACATGCCCGCGATGTGCCCGCTGATGACGAGACCGATCAGCTGGATGTCCGCGCCGTGGTGGGTGAGCGCCACCGGCGTCATCGACATGATCGACACCATCGCGGTGTGCGAGGCGGCGACGGTGACCAGCGCGAGGCGGGCCTTCGGCGACTCCCGCACCGCCCGCAGACCGGCCCGCAGCGACCGGCCCTCGGCGGCCTCGGCCGCGTCGGCGCCGCTCAGCGCGCGGGCGGTGAGGAGCGGGTCCGGCCGCAGCAGCAGGGCCACCAGGGCCGCCGCGAGGACGAAGACCCCGGCGGCCCAGACGAACGGGCCCGCCGTGGCCGGGATGCCCAGACCGGCGACGCTCCGGCCGGCCGGAGCGGCGATGTTCGGGCCGAGGACCGCGCCGATGGTCGTCGCCCAGACGACCGTGGAGATGGACCGCGCCCTGCGGTCCGGTTCGGCCAGGTCGGCGGCGGCGAAGCGGGCCGCCAGGTTCGCCGAGGAACCGGCACCGAACCCGACGAGGCCGACGAGCAGCAGCGGGAAGCTGCCGACGACCGCCCCGAGCACCGCGACCCCGGCGCCGACGGCTCCGATGAGGTACGCCAGGACGAGCCCCGCCCGGCGCCCGCGCGAGACCATCAGGGAGGCCAGCGGCATGGCGAGCAGGGCGGGTCCCGCCACGGTCGCCGTCGACGCCAGCCCGGACAGCGCCTCGGAGCCGCTGACGTCCCTGGCCAGGACGGCGGAGAGCGCGACGCCGGTGGCGATGCCGAGACCCCCGAGGATCTGGGTGCCGATCAGCACGGCCTGGATGCGGCGGCGCAGGGCCGGCAGCTCGCCGTCGGCCACGGATATGTGTCCGGGCAGCGTGGAGTCAGGGGCATCGGAGGTGTGGGTCACTTACGTGAGTGTGCCAGCCGTCCCACCTGATGGGAACGGCCCGGGGCGCCGAGCCCCGGGCCCCGTGGTTCGCGAGCACAGGGCCCGCGAGCGCCGGGCCGTGGGGCCCCCGGGCGCCGGGCCGGGTTCACCCTCAGAACAAGGGTGCGGGCAGCACGCCCTCCAGGGCCAGCAGCTGCCGCTTGGTCTCCAGGCCGCCGCCGAACCCGCCGAGCCCGCCGTCGCTCTCCACCACGCGGTGGCACGGCACGACGAGGGGCAGCGGGTTGGCGCCCATCGCGGCTCCGACCGCCTGGGCAGCGCCCGGCTGTCCCACCCGCCGGGCCAGCTCGCCGTACCCCACGACCGTGCCGTACGGGACGGTCGCCGCCAGCTCGCGCAGCACCTGGCGGTGGAACCCGGTCGTCAGGCTCCAGTCCAGGGGCAGGGCGAGGTCGTCCGGCTCGCCGGCGAAGTAGCGGTCGAGCCGGCGTATCGCCTCGGAGAGCAGCCCCGAGGCGCACTCCACCGGCTCCGCGCCGAGCTGCCCGGCCAGCCGGTCCAGCATCCGCGCCCGCCGTGCCGGGTCGGCGTGGAACTCGACCCGCACGAGCCCCCGCCCGGTGGCGGCGAGGAAGAGCGGCCCGATGGCGCTCTCCACGACCGTCCACTCCGCCGGGACGTCCCGCGCCCCGCCCGTCGGCCCCGCTTCGATGTCCATGCCGACCACGGTACGACCGGGCACCGACAACGGGGCCCGGGAACGGCACCCGACGGGCTCCGGCCGTCGGGCCGGCGGGGGCCCGGACGGCGGATCCAAGATCACGGGCCGGTCTCGCTCAGGTCTCACCCACGGCAATTCCCCGGTCACGTGGTCGCCGGGCCCCCGGCGCGCCATAATCTCGCCCCGGTAGTACTACCCAGCGGTACCGACTGTTTTCGGACGACGTGGCACCAGGGGTGGAGGACAGACGCTCATGCAGGGCACGGTCGACGGATTCAGCTACGGGCTCGTGACGCCGGTGGCCGCCTTTCTCATGGCGTGCCTCGGCGGCGCCCTCGGGCTGAGGTGCACCACCAGATCGCTCCGCCACCGCGACAGCTTCAAGGCCGGCTGGCTCGCCCTCGGTGCCACCTCGATCGGCACCGGCATCTGGACGATGCACTTCATCGCCATGATGGGCTTCTCGGTCCAGCAGGCCCCCGTGAACTACGACCGCCCCCTGACCTTCGCCAGCCTGGGCGTCGCCGTCGTCATGGTCGGCGTCGGCATCTTCATCGTCGGCTACCGAGGCGCCACCGCCCTCACCCTGGTCACCGGCGGCACGATCACCGGCCTCGGCGTGGCCACCATGCACTACCTCGGCATGGCCGGCATGCGACTGCAGGGCCGCATCGAGTACGACACCCTCACCGTCGCGATCTCCGTGGTCATCGCGGTCGTGGCGGCCACGGCGGCCCTCTGGGCGGCCGTGTCCGTGCATGGATTTCTGGCCAGTCTCGGTGCGAGCCTCGTGATGGGCGTCGCCGTCAGTGGTATGCACTACACCGCCATGGCGGCGGTCAGCGTCCACCTGCACGGGGCCGAGCCCCTCAGCGGGACCGGCGACACCGCGACCTCGCTCCTGCTGCCGATGCTGATCGGCCCGGCGGTCTTCCTCATCCTCGCCGCCGTCGTCGTCATGTTCGACCCGCTGCTGGTGATGGGCGACCCGGACTGGCAGCGGCCCGACGCCCGCGGGGTGAACCGTCCCGGGGTGCCCGCCCCGCGCCATGTGCCGTCCTACGGCGAGCCCGCCAACTGGACCGCGCGCCCGGCCGGCCGCGCCGCCCGCAGGAGCGTCCCCCGGGGCGGCCACCGCTCCCAGGACTGGTGACGGAGGGCCGCTGCCGAGCCGATCGCCACCCGAGTGTCAGTGCCGGGTCGTACGGTGGGTGCATGCGGCCCGTTTCCAAGATCGAACGTTCGGTGGCGCCCTTCGAGGTCGTCAGTGAGTACCAGCCCAACGGCGACCAGCCCGCGGCCATCGCCGACCTGGAGCGGCGTATCCGCGCGGGCGAGAAGGACGTCGTGCTCCTCGGCGCCACCGGCACCGGCAAGTCGGCGACCACCGCCTGGATGATCGAGAAGCTCCAGCGCCCCACCCTGGTCATGGCGCCGAACAAGACGCTGGCCGCCCAGCTGGCGAACGAGTTCCGCGAGCTCCTGCCGAACAACGCGGTGGAGTACTTCGTCTCGTACTACGACTACTACCAGCCCGAGGCGTACGTCCCGCAGTCGGACACCTACATCGAGAAGGACTCCTCCGTCAACGAGGAGGTGGAGCGGCTGCGCCACTCCGCGACGAACTCCCTGCTCACCCGCAGGGACGTCATCGTGGTCGCCTCCGTCTCCTGCATCTACGGCCTCGGCACCCCCCAGGAGTACGTGGACCGCATGGTCCCGCTCAAGGTCGGCGACGAGCTCGACCGGGACCAGCTGCTGCGCCGCTTCGTCGACATCCAGTACACCCGGAACGACCTGGCGTTCACCCGCGGCACCTTCCGGGTCCGCGGCGACACCATCGAGATCTTCCCGGTGTACGAGGAGCTCGCCGTCCGCATCGAGATGTTCGGCGACGAGATCGAGGCCCTCTCCACCCTCCACCCGCTCACCGGCGAGGTCATCAGCGAGGACCGCGAGCTCTACGTCTTCCCCGCCAGCCACTACGTCGCGGGCCCCGAGCGCATGGAGCGCGCGGTCAACGACATCGAGCGCGAGCTGGAGGTCCGCCTCGCCGAGCTCGACAAGCAGGGCAAGCACCTGGAGTCCCAGCGCCTGCGCATGCGCACCACGTACGACATCGAGATGATGCGGCAGATCGGCTCCTGCTCCGGCATCGAGAACTACTCGATGCACTTCGACGGCCGCGACCCCGGCTCCGCGCCCAACACCCTCATCGACTACTTCCCCGAGGACTTCCTCCTCGTCATCGACGAGTCGCACGTCACCGTGCCCCAGATCGGCGCCATGTACGAGGGCGACGCCTCCCGCAAGCGGACCCTCGTCGACCACGGCTTCCGGCTCCCCTCCGCCCTCGACAACCGCCCGCTGAAGTGGGAGGAGTTCCAGGAGCGGATCGGCCAGACCGTCTACCTCTCCGCGACCCCGGGGACGTACGAGCTGTCGCGCGGCGACGGCTTCGTCGAGCAGATCATCCGCCCCACCGGCCTCGTCGACCCCGAGGTCGTCGTCAAGCCCACCGAGGGCCAGATCGACGACCTCGTCCACGAGATCCGGCTGCGCACCGAGAAGGACGAGCGGGTCCTCGTCACCACCCTCACCAAGAAGATGGCCGAGGACCTCACCGACTACTTCCTGGAGCTCGGCATCCAGGTGCGCTACCTGCACAGCGACGTCGACACCCTGCGCCGCATCGAGCTGCTGCGCGAGCTGCGGGCGGGCGAGTACGACGTCCTCGTCGGCATCAACCTCCTCAGGGAGGGCCTCGACCTGCCCGAGGTGTCCCTCGTCGCCATCCTCGACGCCGACAAGCAGGGCTTCCTGCGCTCCGGGACCTCCCTCATCCAGACGATCGGCCGCGCCGCCCGAAACGTCTCGGGCCAGGTACACATGTACGCGGACCGGATCACGCCGGCGATGGAGCAGGCCATCGACGAGACGAACCGGCGCCGCGAGAAGCAGATCGCGTACAACACGGAGCACGGCATCGACCCGCAGCCGCTCCGCAAGAAGATCAACGACATCGTCGCCACCATCGCGCGCGAGGAGATCGACACCGAGGAGCTCCTCGGCAGCGGATACCGCCAGGCGAAGGAGGGCAAGGGCGCCAAGGCGCCCGTCCCCGCGCTCGCCGCCCACGCCCCCAAGGGCCGCGGCGGGGCCGGCGGCTCCACGGTCCAGCTGGGGGACCGGCCGGCCACCGAACTGGCCGCGATCATCGAGGAGATGACCGACCGGATGCGCGCCGCCGCCGCGGAACTGCAGTTCGAGGTGGCCGCCCGGCTGCGGGACGAAGTGGGAGAGCTGAAGAAGGAGTTGCGCCAGATGAAGGAGGCGGGACTCGCCTGACCGGACGGCGGTCCGGTGTGTTGCAAGACCGACACAAAACCGGACCGCCCCTCCGCGGTGTCAGCGGCGCTGCGTAGGGTGCTCGACAACCGCACGCACCGGAACAGCGGTCGCGGGGAACGCCAACGAGAGGGGCAATCGCGTGTCGGTCAACATGACCAAGGGTCAGGCCATCAGCCTGGAGAAGAGGGGCGGGGGCAGCCTCACGCAGGTGCGCATGGGCCTCGGATGGCAGGCCGCGCCGCGCCGCGGTCTCTTCGGTTCGCGCACCCGGGAGATCGACCTCGACGCCTCGGCCGTCCTCTTCGCCGACAAGCAGCCCGTCGACGTGGTCTTCTTCCGCCACCTGGTCAGCGACGACGGCTCCGTCAAGCACACCGGCGACAACCTCGTCGGCGGCGCGGGCCAGGGCGGCGACGACGAGGCGATCCTCGTCGACCTGGAGCGGGTGCCGGTCCACATCGACCAGATCGTCTTCACGGTGAACTCCTTCACCGGCCAGACGTTCCAGGAGGTGCAGAACGCGTTCTGCCGCATCGTCGACGAGACGAACGGGCAGGAGCTCGCGCGCTACACCCTCGACGGCGGCGGCAACTACACCGCGCAGATCATGGCGAAGGTCCACCGGGTCGGCTCCGGCTGGCAGATGACCGCCCTGGGCAACCCGGCCAACGGCCGCACCTTCCAGGACCTGATGCCGGCGATCCTCCCGCACCTGTAGCCGCGGCGCGCAGGCACCCACAGCTCCCGGAGGCACCAGGCCACCGGGAGCTGTCCCACATGATCCGAACCATCCGTGTGCTCCGCACCGGGAAGCGCTGAGGGGACAGAGCCGATGACGGCCGAGCTGGTCCGGGGACAGAACCACCCCCTGCCCGACACCCGACTGGAGATCCGGGTGTCGGCCGGTCACCCCGTCGTCGCCGGCGCCACCCTCGGCGACGAGAACGGCCGGGTCCCCGGCGTGGAGTGGGTCGCCCACCCCGGCACGCCCTCGCTCCCCGGCGTCGACGTCCCGCGGCGGTGCGCCGCCGACCACCGCCTCTCCGTCGACCTGGCGGCGGTCTCCGACGACGTCCACCGGGTCTCCGTGCTCCTCGCGCTGCCGACCGGCGCCGGCGCCGTCCGCTTCGGGTCCCTCGCCGCGCCCTTCGTCGCCGTCGCGGGCGGCGACGGGGCGGACGTGGCCAGCTACACGATCACCGGACTCGACACGGAGTCCGCCGTCGTGGCCCTGGAGCTGTACCGCCGCCAGGGCGCCTGGAAGGTCCGCGCCATGGGCCAGGGGTACGAGGGCGGACTCGCCGACCTCCTCGGCGACCAGGGCCTCGACCGCGCCGCCGACCTGGCCGCGTCCATCCTGGCGGCCGTGTCACCGGAGCCCGCCGTCGTCGCGGAACCGGCCGTCGCCGAGCCGTCGCGTCCGGTCGCCGACCCGCCGCTGCGCGTCCCCGAGCCGGAGCGGGTCGGGTCGGCGCCGACCGCCGCCCCGGACCCGCACTCCGCACCACCGCCCCCGCCGGTGACGCCCCCGGCCGTCCCCACGACGGGCACGCCGACCCCTGCCATGGGCACCGGCCCCATCAGCTACGCCCACCCCCGCCGACGGCCGTCCGAGGCGCCGGAGCCCCGCCAGGCGCCGCCGGTACCCGTCGCCGGTGACGCCTCGGGCTGGTCCATGGACGAGCGGCTCTACAACCAGGTCTGGGGGATGTTCGAGGACCTGGCCCGGAGCGCGGCCGCCTACCGCAGCGCCTGCGACTTCGCGGAGTCGCGGCTCGACCGCGAGCTGGACCAGTCGCTCTCCGACTACCGCTCCCGCGTCGGCGGCGCGAACGACGCGGCGCGGGCCACCGCCCGCGCCCGCCACGACGAGCTCGTCCAGCGGGCCCAGGAGGTCCTCGACCGGGACCTCGCCCAGCTCGCCGCCGAGTCCGAGGTCGTCGAACCGGCCCTGCCGCCCGCGTATGCCCGCTGGGACAGCCCCGTCTGGCACGCCTACCGCGTCCCGGCCGAGGAGCCGATGGCCGTCCGCCTCGGCGACCTCCACCTCCCCGAGCGCACGGACCTGAGGATCCCCATGCTCGTCCGGCTCCCGCTGGAACGCGGCCTCTGGGTGGACAGCGGGCGCGGGAACTCCGAGGCCGCCGGCCTGCTCGACGAGGTGGAGCTGCGGCGGCTCGCCCTGGACAGCGCGGTGGCGCACGCCGCCCGGCTGCTCGCCGCCCACCCGGCGGGCGAGTTCACCGTCCACGTCCTCGACGCGGCGGGCGCGGGCACCGCGGCGCTCGCCCCCCTCGTGGAGACGGGCGTCCTGGCCGCCCCTCCGGCCCGGGGCGCCTCCGGCGTCTCCGCGGTCCTCGAACAGCTCACCGAGCGGGTCGACCTGCTGCAGATGGCGTCGCGGGCCGGCGCGGCCGACGCCCTGCCGCCCGGTCTGGACACGGCCCGGCAGCTGCTGATCGTCCACGACTTCCCGCACGGGTTCGACGACCGGGCGGTCACCCGCCTGCGCTACCTCGCCGACGAGGGTCCGTCGGTCGGCGTGCACCTGCTGATGGTCGCCGACCGCGCGGACGCCGCCGCGTACGGTCCGCTGCTCGACCCGCTGTGGAGGTCGCTGCTGCGGCTCACCCCCGTCGCCGACGACCACCTCGCCGACCCATGGGTCGGCCACGCCTGGTCGTACGAGCCCCCGGTCCTTCCGCCGGGCGGCTCCGTCCTCCGGCAGGTCCTGGCCCAAGTGGCGGCAGCTCGCCATGGAAAGCGGCTCTGACCTGCTCTTTTGAGGGCTCTTTACCCTGCTCTTTACCTTCTCTTGGTCTTTCGGGTAATCTCTTCCGTGCGGAGGGGAGTACTCCCCATGCGCGGCGTACCCGTCAATACGGACGGATCCACCAGGGGTCCGATCCCGGGGCGTCGGCCCGGCTGCGGTGTCCGCGGCTCGGGTGGAAGAGACCTCCGGCAGCGACGACGCTGATCAGTAGCCGTACGACGCCGGAGGCGCAGTGGACGTTTCAATGACCATGTGGGTGCTGACCGTTCTCGGTCTGTGTGCCCTGATCGGTGCCGACTTCTTCATCGGGCGCAAGCCCCATGACGTGTCGGTCAAGGAAGCGGGAATCTGGACGGTCGTCTGGATCGTCCTCGCCGGACTCTTCGGGCTCGGCCTGTGGTACTTCGGCAACGGGCAGGCCGCCGGCGAGTTCTTCGCCGGCTACATCACCGAGAAGTCGCTCAGTGTCGACAACCTCTTCGTCTTCGTCCTGATCATGGCGAAGTTCGCGGTGCCCTCCCACCTCCAGCAGCGCGTGCTGCTGGTGGGCGTGGTGATCGCCCTGGTGCTGCGCACCGTCTTCATCCTCCTGGGCGCCGCGGTCATCGCGAACTTCTCCTGGATCTTCTACATCTTCGGCGCGTTCCTGATCTACACCGCCTGGAAGCTCATCCAGGAGGCCCGCGCCGACGAGGACGAGGAAGACTGGGAGGAGAACCGCCTCCTCAAGATGGCCGAGAAGCGGTTCGGCGTCGCCGACCGGTACCACGGCACCAAGCTCTTCATCCAGGTCAACGGCAAGCGGGTGATGACGCCGCTGATGGTGGTCATGCTCGCCATCGGCACCACCGACATTCTCTTCGCCCTCGACTCCATCCCGGCGATCTTCGGCCTCACCCAGGACCCGTACATCGTCTTCACCGCCAACGCCTTCGCGCTGATGGGTCTGCGGCAGCTGTACTTCCTGATCGGCGGCCTGCTCAAGAAGCTGGTCCACCTCAGCTACGGCCTGTCCGTCATCCTCGGCTTCATCGGCGTGAAGCTGGTGCTGCACGCCCTGCACGAGTCCGGGGTGCACGTCCCGGAGATCTCCATCCCGTTCTCCCTCGCCTTCATCGGCGGCGTCCTGGTCATCACCACGATCACCAGCCTGATCGCCTCCAAGAGGCAGGCGGAGCGGGAGGCCGCCGAGAACGTGGCCGACGCCGACGGCACCGAGAAGGACAGCATCGGCGCCTGACGCGGCACGCACGGCTACGGCCGGCCCCGGGACACCTCCCGCGGCCGGCCGTCGCCGTCCCCCGTACGGCGGACGCCTGCCCCCGTCAGACCCTCGCCGTCGCCTCCGCGGCCTCCTCCGCCTCGTCCGCCTCCGTCCGCGCACGCTCCGGCAGGGTCTCCGGCAGCAGGGCGAAGCAGCCCAGACTCACCAGCGCGACCAGCGTCAGATAGGCCGCGACGCCCCAGGGCGGGCCCGAGCCGCCGTCGGAGAGGGCGGTGGCGACGAGTGGGGTCAGGGCGCCGCCGAGGACCCCGGCGAGGTTGTAGCCGACGGCCGCCCCCGTGCAGCGGACCCGGGGCTCGTACAGCTCCGGGAGGTACGCGGCGACCACGGCGAACATGGTGATGAAGGCCAGCAGCGCGCCCAGGAAGCCGAGGAACATCAGCAGCGGCTCCGCCGTGTGCAGCAGCGCCACCATCGGGAACATCCACAGCGCCGAGCCCGCGCATCCGGCCAGGCACAGCGGGCGGCGGCCCCAGCGATCGGCGAGCAGCGCCACGAACGGGGTGGTCGCCCCCTTGATCGCCACCGCCGCCATCACGCAGCTCAGCATCACCGTGCTGCTCACCCCGAGCCGCTCGGTGCCGTAGGCCAGCGCCCAGGTGGAGACCGTGTAGAAGACGGCGTACCCGACCGCGAGCGCGCCGGCCGTCAGCAGCACCAGGCGCCAGTGGTCGCGCGCCACCTCGGCCAGCGGGGCGCCCGCCCGCCGCCCGGTCGACGACAGCTCCTCGAACTCCGGGGTCTCCGCCAGCGAGGAGCGCAGCAGCAGCCCGGCCGCCGCGAGCAGCCCGGCGGCCCAGAACGGCACCCGCCAGCCCCAGGAGCGGAACTCCGCGTCGCTCAGCCCGGCCGTGAGCGCCAGCATCACGCCGTTCGCCAGGAGGAAGCCGATCGACGGGCCGATCTGCGGGAAGCTCGCCCACAGCGCGCGCCGGCGCTCCGGGGCGTGCTCGGCCGTCAGCAGGACCGCCCCGCCCCACTCGCCGCCGAGACCCAGGCCCTGGAGGAAGCGGAGCACCAGGAGCAGCACGGGAGCGGCGATGCCGAGCGTCGCGTACGTGGGGACGCAGCCGACCGCGACCGTGGCGCAGCCGGTCAGCAGCAGGGAGGCGAAGAGGACCGGCCGCCGCCCGTACCGGTCGCCGACGTGGCCGAAGAGGACCGATCCCAGGGGCCTGGCCAGGAAACCGGCGGCGAAGGTGCCGAAGGCGGCCAGCGTGCCCGCGAGCGGGGAGAACGTCGGGAAGAACAGCGGCCCCAGGACGAGGGCGGCGGCGGTCCCGTAGACGAAGAAGTCGAAGAACTCGATGGCGGTGCCGACGAGCGAGGCGGCGGCGAGCCGCCCCATCGACGGGGTGCCGGGTGGCGACGGAGCGTGACGTTGGCGCATGTGGCGCCAACTACCCCGCCGCCGTCCGGGTTACGGGGGCGTGCGGAAGCGCGCAGCTCCGGGCTGCGCGCCGGGCGTCACCAGCCGCGCTCGCGCCATTCGGCGAGGTGGGGGCGCTCGTCACCGAGCGTGGTGTCCTTGCCGTGCCCCGGGTAGATCCAGGACTCGTCCGGCAGGACCGCGAAGAGCTTGGTCTCCACGTCGTGGAGGAGGCTCGCGAACGCCTCCGGGTCCTTCCGGGTGTTGCCGACCCCGCCCGGGAAGAGACAGTCGCCGGTGAAGACGTGGGGGTGGCCGTGCGGGTCGTCGTAGACCAGGGCGATCGAACCCGGGGTGTGGCCGACCAGGCGGCGGGCGGTCAGCTCGACCCGTCCGACCCGGACGGTGTCCCCGTCCTCGACCGGCACGTCGGTCGCGACCGGGATGCCCTCCGCGTCGTACGCGCCCGCGTACGTCCGGGCGCCGGTCGCCGCGACGACCTCCGCGAGGGCCTGCCAGTGGTCGCCGTGCCGGTGGGTGGTGACGACGGCGGCGATGCCGTCGTCACCGATCAGCGTCAGGAGGGTGTCGGCGTCGTTGGCCGCGTCGACGAGCAGCTGCTCGCCGGTCGCCCGGCAGCGCAGCAGATACGCGTTGTTGTCCATCGGACCGACCGCGACCTTCGAGATCATCAGGTCCGTCAGCTCGTGCACGTCCGCAGCCCCGCCGACCTTCACCACTCCGCTGTACGTCATGGCCTCAGCCTAGCTTCGCCCGCCGTCGGGGGCGGCTACAGAGGGGGGAGCTCCGGCAGGGGGCCGCCCTCGGTCGTGAGGCCCGAGCCGTCGCGGCGCCCGGCGAGCCAGCCGAGCAGTTCGGCGGCCGGGCCCGTGACGGTGACGCCGCCCGAGGTGCCGCCGGTCTTCCACGTCCCGCCGCCGTCGGCGTGCAGGACGGTCGCCGGGACGCTCTCCAGGCCGGTGAAGCGTTCGGCGAGGAAGTCGGTCTCGCGGGCGGTGAACTCCTCGGGAAGGTCCTCCAGCTCGTAGCCGACGCCCAGGTCGACGTGGTGCAGGGCCACCTCGACCCAGCGGCGGAAGGGGATGCGCGAGGCGCTGTCCGTGACGCCGTTGCGGAGCTCGACGGTGCGGCTCCAGTCGGCGGGCTCGGCGCCCACGGCCTGGAAGCCGTCGGCGGACTCGCGCAGGTCGGCGAGGTGGACGTCGAGCGGGCGCCCGGCGTCGCGCTCGATGTCGGCGTCGCGGGTCGCGGCGTCGGCGTACATGGGGAGGCCCCGGAGGACGTTCACCAGGGCGTCGGCGTTGCGGGCGACGTGGGCGAGGACGTGGCCGCGGGTCCAGCCCGGAAGCCGTGACGGCTCGGCCGCCGCCGCGTTGTCCCATGAGGCGGCCGCGGTCAGCAGCCGGTCGGTCGCCTCGCGGACGGAGGCAAGGTCGCGTTCGTGGTCGATCATGGCGCAGACCCTAGCGCCGCCACTCATTCGGGTGAAGCGGTCCCGGAGCGGCCGGAAATCGAATGTGCGTGCTATAGGCTCGACGGAAGCATCCGGCATCCTTGGTTGTTGGGTGTGTCAGGCACATCCGCTCTCTCAAGAAAGGTGCGGACCGGCGTGGCCGACCGTCTCATCGTTCGTGGCGCTCGCGAGCACAACCTCAAGAACGTCTCGCTCGACCTCCCGCGTGACTCCCTCATCGTCTTCACCGGGCTCTCGGGATCGGGCAAGTCCTCCCTCGCGTTCGACACGATCTTCGCCGAGGGGCAGCGCCGGTACGTCGAGTCGCTCTCCTCGTACGCCCGGCAGTTCCTCGGCCAGATGGACAAGCCGGACGTGGACTTCATCGAAGGTCTGTCGCCCGCCGTCTCCATCGACCAGAAGTCGACCTCGCGCAACCCGCGCTCGACGGTCGGCACCATCACGGAGGTCTACGACTACCTCCGCCTGCTCTTCGCCCGCATCGGCAAGCCGCACTGTCCCGAGTGCCGCCGCCCGATCTCGCGCCAGTCGCCGCAGGCCATCGTCGACAAGGTCCTGGAGCTGCCCGAGGGCAGCCGCTTCCAGGTCCTCTCGCCGCTCGTGCGCGAGCGCAAGGGCGAGTTCGTCGACCTCTTCGCCGACCTCCAGACCAAGGGCTACAGCCGTGCCCGGGTCGACGGCCAGACCGTACAGCTGAGCGAACCGCCGACGCTGAAGAAGCAGGAAAAGCACACGATCGAGGTCGTCGTCGACCGCCTCACCGTCAAGGACAGCGCCAAGCGCCGGCTCACCGACTCCGTCGAGACCGCACTCGGCCTCTCCGGCGGCATGGTCGTGCTCGACTTCGTCGACCTCCCCGAGGACGACCCCGAGCGCGAGCGGATGTACTCGGAGCACCTCTACTGCCCGTACGACGACCTGTCCTTCGAGGAGCTGGAGCCGCGCTCCTTCTCCTTCAACTCGCCCTTCGGCGCCTGCCCCGACTGCACCGGCATCGGCACGCGGATGGAGGTCGACCCCGAGCTGGTCGTCCCCGACGAGGACAAGTCCCTCGACGAGGGCGCCATCCACCCCTGGTCGCACGGCCACACCAAGGAGTACTTCGGCCGGCTCATCGGCGGCCTCTCGCAGGCCCTCGGCTTCCGCACGGACATCCCGTACGCGGGTCTGCCGCAGCGGGCCAAGAAGGCCCTGATGCACGGCCACAAGACCCAGGTCGAGGTCCGCTATCGCAACCGGTACGGGCGGGAGCGGGCGTACACGACCCCGGCCTTCGAGGGAGCCGTCTCCTTCGTCAAGCGGCGCCACAGCGAGGCCGAGAGCGACTCCAGCCGCGAGCGCTTCGAGGGCTACATGCGCGAGGTGCCCTGCCCCACCTGCCAGGGCACCCGGCTCAAGCCGATCGTCCTCGCGGTCACGGTCATGGACCGGTCCATCGCCGAGGTCTCCGCGATGTCCATCAGCGACTGCGCCGAGTTCCTCGCCCGGCTCACGCTGAACGCCCGCGACAAGAAGATCGCCGAGCGGGTCCTCAAGGAGGTCAACGAGCGGCTGCGCTTCCTCGTCGACGTCGGCCTCGACTACCTCTCGCTCAACCGAGCCGCGGGCACGCTCTCCGGCGGCGAGGCCCAGCGCATCCGGCTCGCCACCCAGATCGGCTCCGGCCTGGTCGGCGTGTTGTACGTGCTCGACGAGCCGTCCATCGGCCTCCACCAGCGCGACAACCACCGGCTGATCGAGACCCTGGTCCGGCTCCGGGACATGGGCAACACCCTCATCGTCGTCGAGCACGACGAGGACACCATCAAGGTCGCGGACTGGGTCGTCGACATCGGCCCCGGCGCCGGCGAGCACGGCGGCAAGGTCGTCCACTCCGGCTCCCTGAAGGAGCTCCTCGCCAACGAGGAGTCGATGACCGGGCAGTACCTCTCCGGCCGCCGCGCCATCGCCACGCCGGACATCCGCCGCCCGGTGGACCCCGGCCGCCGGCTCACCGTGCACGGCGCCCGCGAGAACAACCTGCAGGACATCGACGTCTCGTTCCCGCTGGGCGTCCTCACCGCCGTCACCGGGGTCTCCGGCTCCGGCAAGTCGACCCTGGTCAACGACATCCTGTACACCCACCTGGCGCGCGAGCTCAACGGCGCCCGGTCGGTGCCCGGCCGGCACACGCGGGTGGACGGCGACGACCTCGTCGACAAGGTCGTGCACGTCGACCAGTCCCCGATCGGCCGCACCCCGCGGTCGAACCCGGCGACCTACACCGGCGTCTTCGACCACGTCCGCAAGCTCTTCGCCGAGACGATGGAGGCCAAGGTCCGGGGCTACCTGCCCGGCCGGTTCTCCTTCAACGTGAAGGGCGGCCGCTGCGAGAACTGCTCCGGCGACGGCACGATCAAGATCGAGATGAACTTCCTCCCGGACGTCTACGTCCCGTGCGAGGTCTGCCACGGCGACCGGTACAACCGGGAGACCCTGGAGGTCCACTACAAGGGCAAGTCCATCGCCGAGGTCCTGGACATGCCGATCGAGGAGGCATTGGACTTCTTCGAGGCCGTCCCGACCATCGCCCGCCACCTGCGCACCCTCAACGAGGTCGGACTGGGCTACGTCCGCCTCGGCCAGTCGGCCCCGACGCTCTCCGGCGGCGAGGCGCAGCGCGTCAAGCTCGCCTCCGAGCTGCAGAAGCGCTCGACGGGTCGCACGGTCTACGTCCTGGACGAGCCGACCACCGGTCTGCACTTCGAGGACATCTCGAAGCTGATCAAGGTCCTCTCCGGCCTGGTCGACAAGGGCAACTCGGTGATCGTCATCGAGCACAACCTCGATGTCATCAAGACCGCCGACTGGGTCATCGACATGGGCCCGGAGGGCGGCAGCGGCGGCGGTCTGGTGATCGCCGAGGGCACGCCGGAGGAGGTCGCCTCGGTCCCGGCGAGCCACACCGGCAAGTTCCTCCGCGAGATCCTCGGCGCCGACCGGATCAGTGACGCCGGTGTCGCCGTCCCGGCGGCCCGCGGCACGAAGAAGGCCGCGGCGAAGAAGGCCCCCGCCCAGAAGACCGCCGCGACGGCGAAGAAGGCGGCGGCCAAGACGGCGACGTCGAAGGCGGCGGCCACGAAGGCGGCGGCCACCAAGGCCACCGCCAAGAAGACGGCGACCCGGGCCCGCAAGGCATGAGCACGCGGCAGGGCCTCCTCCCGGGGGCCCTGCCGCACCCCCGGGCCCGGAGGTCGGCCCGGAGGACGGCCCGCGGGACCCCGCCGGTATCGTCGGTTCGGTCCCCCCTGGGGCTTCTTGTCCCCAACATCACCGTGGAGCGCTCATGTCCGGCCAGTCCAGCCGCCGCACCGTACTGAAAGGCGCCGCCCTCGCCGGTGCCGCCGGGCTGGGAGTCGCCGCCTGCTCCACCGAGTCCAACCTGGGCCACGCCCAGGTCCCGACCCCGACCGCCCCGGTCACGCTCGGCGCCCCGGACGCGGTCCCGGTCGGCGGTTCGAAGCTCTACCGCGAACAGCGGCTCGTGGTGAGCTGCCCGGCCAAGGGCCAGTACAAGGCGTTCAGCGCCCAGTGCACCCACGCCGGCTGCGTCCTCGACAAGGTCGAGGACAACGAGGGCAACTGCCCCTGCCACGGCAGCCGCTTCGACGTCACCACCGGCAAGGCCGTGCGCGGCCCCGCCACCGTCCCGCTCCCCGAGGTCCCGATCCGCGTCGAGAACGGCACCCTCGTCGCCGGCCCCGAGACGGCGGCCACGACCCCGGCCGCCTGAGGCCCCCGGAAGCCGCCGAACGCGCGCCGGGTCGGCCCGGCCCCGGGAGATCTCCGGAGCGCTACTCCCAGTCCCAGTCGATGCCCAGGATCCCCGGGCGCACGCCCTGCTCCACGAGGTGCACCGTGCGGTGCCGGCCGCTCAGGGTCAGCTCCGCACGGCCCCCGCGCGGGGCGCCCGCGGAAGCCTGCGCGAACCTCCGGCAGCGCACCGGCAGCGCCGCCTCGTCGAAGCGGACCTGGAGCGCGTACTGCCCGCCCGCGAAGCTGAACCCGCGCACGTACTCCCCGCTCGGCCCCGCCGTACCGTCCTCGAAGCCGTACGAGAACAGGTGCGTGTCCCCGGCCCGCAGCCGCGCGTCGAAGAGCAGCTCCACGACCAGCACACCGGTCCCGGCGTGCCACCGCACCCGCCCCGTACGGCAGTTCTCCACCGCGCGCACCGCCACCCGGGACGGGTCGCAGCCCGGGTCGCCGTGGTGGATGGCGAGATAGCGGTCGACGCCGTTGCGGTGCGCCCGCACCACGTGCTGCGACTCGCGCCCCACCAGTTCGCGCCCCGCCCCGATCCGCACTCGCTCGTGGTGGCCCACCGTGTGCAGCCCGCCGTCCGTCGGGGACTCCAGCTCCGCGAGCAGCTCCTCGACCGAGCCCGACGCCTCCACCAGTGAGCGGTACGAGCGGGCCGCCGGCCGCTCCACGTCCGTCCGGCCCGCCGCGTCCTCCGACAGGAGCCGCAGCAGCGAGTTCCCCGGCAGCTGGAGCACCTCCTCCAGAGCGCGGACGGCCTTGAGGGACTCCGGCCGCTGCGGGCGCCGGGCCCCCTGCTGCCAGTAGCTCAGGCTCGTCACCCCGACCCGGACGCCCCGGTGCGCGAGATGGTGCTGGACCCGCTGGAGCGGCAGGCCGCGCATCGCGAGCGCCGTGCGCAGCGCCAGATGGAAGGGACCGGTGTGCAGCAGCTGCACCAGATCGGCCTCGGTGTGGCTCACGAGGACTCCTCAGTGAACGTTCACGACGGGAGTGGGGACCGTCGCGCCGCGTGGGGTGGGCGGGCAGGTGGGCCGAGGGCGTCCGTTCACACCCGGGTCACACCGTTCACAGTCCGATGTCACCCCGCATTGAAGCGTGTTGACCGGCTCCGGACAACGGAAGATGCTCCTGACCAGCGTCCGGACGCGCTCCTCCACCCCCACATCCCCACCCCCCGCCTTGGGAGGAACGCGATGCGCAGCAGAAGACTGTCCCTCGCGGCTCTCGCCGCAGCCGCCCTCTTCCTCGTCCCCGCCACCTCGGCCTCCGCCGCCCCCGCGACCTCGGCCTCCGCCGCCCCCGCGACCTCGGCCTCCGCCGCCCCCGCGACCTCGGCCTCCGCCGCCCCCGCGACCTCGGCCTCCGCCGCTCCCGTCGGCGAGGACGCCTCCGCCCTCGCCTCCAAGCGCCTGAACATCACCATGCAGGCGCAGCAGAAGACCAACTGGTGCTGGGCCGCGAGCGGCAACACCATCGCCACGTGGTTCGGCCGGAACTACAGCCAGAACCAGTTCTGCAACGCCGCCTTCAACCGCCAGCAGGGCTACGACTGCCCCAACTGGCAGGCCACGCTCGCCAACGTCCAGACCGGCCTGAGCTGGGCCGGCATCAGCCCCGGGTCCTACGTCGACGGCTGGCTCCGCTACTCCACCGTCCAGACCGAGATCAACGCCGACCGGCCCGTCGAGACCCGGATCCAGTGGTCCAGCGGAGGCGGCCACATGCACGTGGTGTACGGCTACGACGACTCCGGCAGCTGGGTCTACTGGGGTGACCCCTGGCCCTCCAGCGACCGGTACAACTGGGCCTCGCACTCCTGGTACGTCAACAACAACTCGTTCTCCTGGACCCACTCGCTCTACCGGATCGGGGCGTGACGACATGAACGCACGAGTCACGGCCGCCGGCCTCCTCACCGCCGCCCTCCTCGCCCTCGGGGCGGCCCCGGCCGCCGCCGGAGGTCCGCCGCCCGCGCCCACCGCGGAACAGGCCGCCTCCGCGCCCGGGACCCTGGACACCCTCGCCCGGTTCTTCGCCCGCGACGGCGCCCTCGCCCGCCCCGCCGCCGCCCCGCGCGTCGACGGCGGCTCCGTGCCCGTCAGCCTCCTGTCCCCGGACTTCGTCGCCGGCAAGCCCGGTGCCCCCGTCGCCCGCGTCGAGTTCCGGGCCAGCCGTGCCGTGGCCGCCGACGGCCGGACCGCCTCCCTCTGGACGGTCCGGCAGCCGGACGGCTGGCAGGTGGTCAACATCGCCACCGGCGACGACGAGATCCGCTACGCGGAACAGGGCGCCCGCCTCCTCCCCGGCGGCCTCGTCTTCCGCGAGCCCCAGATCGACGCCTGGTACGTCCAGAAGGGCGCCAAGGTGCTGCCGCTCGACGACGACGCGGTACGCGCCGTCGGCCGCGGCGGCACGAGCCTCACCGCCTACCGCGAACGGGTCGCGCGCGCCTACGCCGACAAGCTGCCCGGCTCCGCCTACGCGAGGAAGGGCGCTGCCGGGGGATACGGCTCCGCCCCGGCCGCCCCGTCCGTGCCTGAGTCCTCCTCCGCCGCCGTCACCGCGGCGGGTGCGGGTGCCGTCGTCGCCGTCGCCCTCGGCGCCGCCGTCGCGATCCGCCGCCGGGGCTCCCACCCGGCCTGACCGACCGCCCGCCACGGCGCCGCCCCCACCGGCCCCCGTGGCGGGCCTCCGCCTGCCGCGCCGGGCCCGCCCCGCTGTGGGCAACTGTTCCGCTGGGGCGGTCCCCACTCCGCGGACGGGGCAGGGGTCGTGCCGCCCCCGTTGTGGGCATTCGTTTCGCTGGGGCGGAACGGGTGGGCACAACGGACGGCGCCCCCTGCCGGGCCTAGGCTTCCGCGCCCTCACCCGCACCTCTGTGCGGCGCACAGTCCGTGCGAGCTCAGGCACAAGGGGCGAGGCGCCGCCAAGGGCGCCGTCCCGTGTGCCCACCCGTCCCGCCCCAGCGGGACGATTGCCCACACGGGGGTGGGCCCCAGGCCCGGCGGAGGGCCGGGCCGGTCAGTGGGCCAGGTAGCCGCCGTCGACGGGGAGGATGGCGCCGGTGACGAAGGAGGCGTCGTCGGAGGCGAGGAAGAGGATCGCGGCGGCGACCTCGTCGGGCGTGCCGAACCGCGCCATGGGATGCGCGCGGACGACGTCGGCGAGGTACTCGGGGCCGCCGGGCTCGTGGCGCGCGGCGGCCACGCGTTCGGTCTCGATGGTGCCGGGGGCGACGGCGTTGACCCGGATCCCGTGCTGCGCCCACTCGACGGCGAGGTGCTTGGTCAGCCCGGAGGCGACGAACTTCGCGGGGCCGTAGACGGCCTGCCGTGCCTGGCCGGCGACGCCGGAGATGGACGAGGTGCAGACGATGGCGCCGCCACCGGAGAGGAGCATGGCCTCGATCGCGTATTTGCAGGTCAGGAACATGCCGCGGCCGTCGACGGCCATCACCTCGTCGAAGTCGGACGCCTCGGCCTCGGTGACGGAGAGCAACGGGACGACGCCGGCGTTGGCGACGAGGACGTCGATGCGGCCGAAGCGTTCGACGGCGGTGTCGATCATGCGCCGGGCGTCGTCCGCGCGGGAGACGTCACCGGTCACCGGGACGACGCCCGCCAGGGTCGCGAGACGGTCCCCGTCGAGGTCGGCGGCGACCACGCGGGCCCCTTCCTGGAGGAACCGCTCCGCCGTCGCCCGCCCGATGCCGCTCGCCGCGCCCGTGATCACGCACACCCGGTCCGCGAGCCGTCCCCGAGCCGTTTCCGCACCATGATTCGCCATGCCTCGCCAACGAGCGCGAGCGGCCGGAGTGTCGGTGTGCGCCAGTAGGGTGGGGACCATGGCAGACCCCTCGAGCTACCGCCCCAAGCCGGGTCAGATCCCCGACTCCCCGGGGGTCTACAAGTTCCGCGACGAGCACCGCCGGGTGATCTACGTCGGCAAGGCGAAGTCGCTGCGCCAGCGGCTGGCGAACTACTTCCAGCCGCTGACGAGCCTGCACCCGCGCACGGCGACGATGGTGACGACGGCGGCGTCCGTGGAGTGGACGGTGGTCTCAACGGAGGTCGAGGCGCTGCAGCTGGAGTACACCTGGATCAAGGAGTTCGACCCCCGGTTCAACGTCAAGTACCGGGACGACAAGAGCTACCCGTACCTCGCGGTGACCCTCGACGAGGAGTTCCCGCGGGTCCAGGTGACGCGCGGCCACAAGAAGAAGGGCGTGCGGTACTTCGGGCCGTACGCGCACGCGTGGGCGATCCGCGAGACCGTCGACCTGATGCTGCGGGTCTTCCCGGTCCGCACCTGCTCGGCGGGCGTCTTCCGGAACGCGGCCTCGGCCGGCCGGCCCTGCCTCCTCGGCTACATCGGCAAGTGCTCGGCGCCGTGCGTCGGCCGGGTCTCGCCCGAGGAGCACCGCGAACTGGCCGAGGAGTTCTGCGACTTCATGGCGGGCCGGACCGGCACCTACCTGCGGCGGCTCGAGAAGCAGATGACGATCGCGGCCGAGGACATGGAGTACGAGAAGGCCGCCCGGCTCCGTGACGACATAGGGGCGCTGCGCCGGGCGATGGAGAAGAGCGCCGTCGTCCTCGGCGACGCCACCGACGCCGACCTGATCGCCCTCGCCGAGGACGAGCTGGAGGCCGCCGTCCAGATCTTCCACGTCCGCGGCGGACGCGTGCGCGGCCAGCGGGGCTGGGTCACCGACAAGGTCGAGGCGGTGGACACGGCGGGGCTCGTCGAGCACGCGCTCCAGCAGCTGTACGGCGAGGAGACCGGCGAGACCGTCCCCAAGGAGGTCCTGGTCCCGGCGCTGCCGGAGGACACCGGGGCCGTCACCGCCTGGCTGTCCGGCCGCCGCGGGTCGAACGTCTCGCTGCGCATCCCGCAGCGCGGCGACAAGAAGGACCTGATGGAGACGGTCGCGCGCAACGCCCAGCAGGCGCTCGTCCTGCACAAGACCAAGCGGGCCAGCGACCTGACCACGCGCTCCCGGGCGCTGGAGGAGATCGCCGAGGCGCTGGACCTGGACTCGGCGCCGCTGCGGATCGAGTGCTTCGACATCTCGCACCTCCAGGGCGAGGACGTCGTGGCGTCGATGGTGGTCTTCGAGGACGGGCTGCCCCGCAAGAGCGAGTACCGCCGCTTCCAGATCAAGGGATTCGAGGGGCAGGACGACGTCCGCTCCATGCACGAGGTGATCGGCCGCCGCTTCAAG
Source organism: Streptomyces sp. NPDC051180 (assembly GCF_040689545.1). Lineage (NCBI taxonomy): Bacteria > Bacillati > Actinomycetota > Actinomycetes > Kitasatosporales > Streptomycetaceae > Streptomyces > Streptomyces sp. NPDC051180. The sequence continues at coordinate 165,146 of NZ_JBFBBC010000002.1, read as the reverse complement.
CGCTACCTCGCCGAGAAGGACCGCACGGGGGAGTGGGGCGCCACCGACGGGGAGGTCCCGGCGGAGGACCCGCAGGACGACGGCCGGCCCAAGCGCTTCGCGTACCCGCCGCAGCTCGTCGTGGTCGACGGCGGGCAGCCGCAGGTGGCCGCGGCCCGCCGGGCCCTGGACGAGCTGGGCATCGACGACATCGCCGTCTGCGGGCTCGCCAAGCGGCTGGAGGAGGTGTGGCTGCCCGGCGAGGACGACCCGGTGGTGCTGCCCCGCTCCAGCGAGGGCCTCTACCTCCTCCAGCGGGTGCGTGACACTGCTCACGACTTCGCCATCCGCTACCAGCGCTCCAAGCGCACGAAACGCATCCGTACCAGCCCCCTCGACGCGGTCGCCGGGCTCGGGGAAACCCGGAAACAGGCGTTGATCAAGCATTTCGGCTCGGTGAAGCGGCTCCGGCAGGCGACAATCGAGCAGATCTGCGAGGTCCCCGGCATGGGCCGGAAGACCGCGGAGGCGGTCGTCGTGGCCCTCGCAGCGGCGGCTCCGGCCGCACCCGCCGTGAACACGGCGACAGGAGAGATCATGGAAGACGGGGGCGGCACGGCATGACCGCGCACGAGCAGGACCGGAACGAAGAGCAAGGCCGGCACGACCGAGAAGACGGAGCAGGACACGTGAGTACGGGCACGAAGGAGACCCCCGGCGACAACGGCGCCGAGGCGGCCATTCCCGAGCTGGTGATCATCTCCGGCATGTCCGGAGCCGGCCGGTCCACTGCGGCGAAGTGCCTGGAGGACCTCGGCTGGTTCGTCGTGGACAATCTGCCGCCCGCGCTGATCCCCACCATGGTGGAGCTCGGCGCACGCTCCCAGGGCAACGTCGCCCGGATCGCCGTCGTCGTGGACGTCCGCGGCCGACAGTTCTTCGACAACCTCAGGGAGTCCCTCGCCGACCTCGACTCCAAGCAGGTCACCCGCCGGATCGTCTTCCTGGAGTCGTCCGACGAGGCCCTCGTCCGGCGCTTCGAGTCGGTCCGCCGGCCGCACCCGCTCCAGGGCGACGGCCGCATCACCGACGGCATCGCCGCCGAGCGCGACCTCCTGCGCGAGCTGCGCGGCGACGCCGACCTGGTGATCGACACCTCCAGCCTCAACGTCCACGAGCTGCGGGCCAAGATGGACGCCCAGTTCGCCGGCGACGAGGAGCCCGAGCTGCGGGCCACCGTGATGTCCTTCGGCTTCAAGTACGGCCTGCCCGTCGACGCCGACCTCGTCGTCGACATGCGGTTCCTGCCCAACCCCCACTGGGTCCCCGAGCTGCGCCCCTTCACCGGCCTCAACGAGGAGGTGTCGAACTACGTCTACAACCAGCCCGGCGCCAAGGAGTTCCTCGACCGCTACACGGAGCTCCTCCAGCTGATCGCCGCCGGATACCGCCGCGAGGGCAAGCGGTACGTCACCGTGGCCGTGGGCTGCACGGGCGGCAAGCACCGCTCCGTGGCCACCGCCGAGCGTCTCGCCGCCCGCCTCGCCGCCGAAGGCGTCGAGACCGTCGTCGTCCACCGGGACATGGGGCGCGAGTGAAGCCGTACCGCCGGCGTGCCTCCACCCTCACGGTGCGACGCACGCTCCGCAGGCGCGGTGCCCAGCCCAAGGTCGTCGCGCTGGGCGGCGGCATGGGCCTCTCGGCCTCCCTCGCCTCGCTCCGCCGGATCACCGGCGACCTCACCGCCGTCGTCACCGTCGCCGACGACGGGGGCTCCAGCGGCCGGCTCCGGGAGGAGCTCGGCGTGCTGCCCCCGGGCGATCTCCGCAAGGCGCTCGCCGCGCTCTGCGGGGACGACGACTGGGGCCAGACCTGGGCCCGGGTGATCCAGCACCGCTTCCACTCCAAGGGCGAGATCAACGGCCACGCCGTCGGCAACCTGCTGATCGTCGCCCTCTGGGAGCAGCTCGGCGACCCCGTGCAGGCGCTGGACCTGGTGGGACGGCTGCTCGGTGCCCAGGGCCGGGTCCTGCCCATGTCCGCCGTGCCGCTGGAGCTCCAGGCCCTGGTCAAGGGGCACGACCCGGAGCGGCCGGACGACGTGGACACCGTCGCCGGGCAGGCGACCGTGGCGCTCACCCCGGGCGAGGTGCAGTCGGTGCACCTCGTGCCGAACGACCCGCCCGCCGTGCCCGAGGCGGTCGCCGCGGTCCTCGACGCGGACTGGGTGGTCCTGGGCCCCGGTTCCTGGTTCTCCTCCGTGATCCCGCACCTCCTCGTCCCCGAACTCCTCGACGCCCTGGTCGAGACGAAAGCCCGGAAGGTCCTCTCGTTGAACCTCGCGCCGCAGCCCGGAGAAACAGAAGGCTTCTCCCCGCAGCGTCATTTGGAGGTTTTGGGACGACACGCCCCTAAACTCGCCCTGGACGTGGTGCTCGCCGACGAGGCGGCCGTGCCCGACCGCGAGTCCCTCGCCGATGCCGCCAAGCGGCTCGGCGCCGCGGTCGAGCTGGCGCCGGTGGCCGGGCCCGACGGCTCCGCGAAGCATGACCCGGAGCTGTTGGCCGCCGCGTACGACCGTATTTTTCGGATGCATGGAAGGATCGGCCCATGGCGATGACGGCAGCGGTGAAGGACGAGATCTCCCGGCTCCCCGTCACCCGGACCTGCTGCAGGAAGGCAGAGGTCTCGTCGATCCTGCGGTTCGCCGGCGGGCTGCACCTGGTGAGCGGCCGCATCGTGATCGAGGCGGAGCTGGACACGGCGATGGCGGCCCGCCGCCTCAAGCGGGACATCCTGGAGATCTTCGGACACAGTTCCGAGCTGATCGTGATGGCCCCCGGCGGACTGCGGCGCGGCTCGCGCTTCGTGGTGCGCGTGGTGGCCGGCGGCGACCAGCTGGCCCGCCAGACGGGTCTCGTGGACGGCCGGGGCCGCCCCATCCGGGGCCTTCCGCCCCAGGTGGTCTCCGGTGCCACCTGTGACGCGGAGGCGGCCTGGCGAGGCGCCTTCCTCGCCCACGGCTCGCTGACGGAGCCCGGCCGGTCCTCCTCCCTGGAGGTCACCTGCCCGGGGCCGGAGGCGGCTCTCGCCCTGGTCGGGGCCGCCCGCCGGCTCTCCATCGCGGCCAAGGCCCGCGAGGTGCGGGGGGTGGACCGGGTCGTCGTCCGCGACGGCGACGCGATCGGCGCCCTGCTGACCCGGCTCGGCGCGCACGAGTCGGTGCTCGCCTGGGAGGAGCGGCGGATGCGGCGCGAGGTCCGCGCCACCGCCAACCGCCTGGCCAACTTCGACGACGCCAACCTGCGCCGCTCGGCCCGTGCGGCGGTCGCCGCCGGGGCCCGTGTGCAGCGCGCGCTGGAGATCCTCGCCGAGGAGGTGCCCGAACACCTGGCCGCGGCCGGCCGGCTCCGCATGGAGCACAAGCAGGCGTCCCTGGAGGAGCTGGGCGCGCTCGCCGACCCGCCGCTGACCAAGGACGCGGTGGCCGGCCGGATCCGCCGGCTGCTGGCGATGGCCGACAAGCGGGCGCAGGACCTGGGCATTCCCGGGACCGAGTCCAACCTGACCGAGGAGCTCGACGACAGCCTGGTCGGCTGACCGGACCCGCCGTCCGGACGGAACCCCGAACTCCACGCTGCCGGTGCCTTTCTGAGGCGCCGGCAGCTTTTTCGTCCACCCGCGAGGCACCCTTGACAGGCCCATGGGCGCCCATGAGCCTGGCGTCTGTTCACCTTCGTGGCAGACAACAGCAAGGGGGGCTCATGGGACGCAGAGCGAGATCGATCCTCGCCGCGGCTTCACTGCTGATCGCGGGAGTGGCGGCGGCACCCGTCGCCGGCGCGCAGCCGAACGACCGGGACGGCGGTGACGCCCTCTCCGTATGGCGCGCCACGGTGAGCAAGGAGCAGGTACCGCTGCTCCTCGACGCCGGTGCCGACGCCCACGAACTGACCGAGCAGGTGCCCGCCAAGGGCTCCGCCACGGTCGAGCTCTTCCTCACCGGCCGGCAGGCGGGGCAGCTGCGCGGCCAGGGCGTCGAGCTCGCCGAGCACAGCCTGACGGCACAGGCCGAGAAGCGGGTGGCGGCCGCGGGGGACGGCGTCTTCCGCCCGTACGGCGGCCCGAACGGCCTCAAGCAGGAGATCCTGGACACCGCCCGGGCCAACCCCGGCATCACCAAGGTCGTCTCCCTCGGCAAGACCCTCAAGGGCCAGGACATCCTCGCGCTCAAGGTCAGCAAGGGCGCGCAGCGCGTGAAGGACGGCTCCAAGCCGGCCACGCTGTACATGTCCAACCAGCACGCGCGCGAGTGGATCACCCCCGAGATGACCCGGCGGCTGCTCCACCACTACCTCGACGGCTACGGCAAGGACGAGCGGATCACCCGGATCGTCGACTCGACCGAGCTGTGGTTCGTGCTCTCCGCCAACCCGGACGGCTACGACTACACGCACGCCGCCCCCGAGAACCGGCAGTGGCGCAAGAACCTCCGCGACAACGACGGCGACGGGCGGTTCGGCCCCGGCGACGGCGTCGACCTGAACCGCAACTTCGCCTACAAGTGGGGCTACGACAACGAGGGTTCGTCGCCCGACCCGGCCGACGAGACCTTCCGCGGCAAGACGGCCATGTCGGAGCCCGAGACCAGGGCCCTCGACGCCTTCCAGAAGCGCATCGGCTTCGCGTACGGCATCAACTACCACTCCGCCGCCCAGCTCCTGCTGTACGGCGTGGGGTGGCAGGTCGCCACCGACACCCCCGACGACGTGGCCCTCAAGGCCCTCGCCGGCACCCCGCAGAACTCGGCCGTCCCCGGCTACCGCCCGCAGGTCTCCTCGGAGCTCTACATCACCAACGGCGAGGCGGACGGACACGCCGCCAACGTCAACGGGATGCAGATGTTCACCCCGGAGATGTCGACCTGCGCCACCGCCTCCCGGGTCGACCCGAACGACGCCTGGAACCCGGCCGACTGCGCCTCCGTGTTCACCTTCCCGGACGACGAGAAGCTGATCCAGGCCGAGTTCGCCAAGAACATCCCCTTCGCGCTCGCCGTCGCCGAGACCGCCGCCCACCCGGACCGGCCCGTCTCCCCGGTCGGCATCGACGCCCCCGACCTCACTCCGAAGACCTTCACCTCCTCCTACGCCCGCGGCGGGGAGCAGGAGGTCGCCGTCACCGCGCGCAAGTCCCTGCGCGGCAAGACCCTGAAGTACCGGATCAACGGCGGCCGCACCCACAGCGAGGGGCTCGACGCCTGGAAGGGCGGCGAGACGTTCGGCGGCGAGGACAACCTCTACTTCGACGAGTACCGCGCCGAGGTCGAGGGAGCCCGCCCCGGCGACTCCGTCGAGGTCTGGTTCACCGCCCGCACCCGCGAGGGCCGGGCCACCTCCTCCGCCCCCTTCACGTACAAGGTGGCCGAGCGTCCCCGCGGCGACGTGCTCGTCCTGGCCGATGAGGGCGGCACCACCGCGGCCCGGCACTCCGCCGCGTACGTGAAGGCGCTCGCCGCCAACGGCCGCGGGTCCGCCGTCTGGGACGTCGCGACCCAGGGCACCCCGGACGCCCTCGGCGTCCTCTCCCACTTCCGCACCGTCGTCTGGTACACCGGCGCCGAGCGGCCCTCGGGAGCCACCCAGCTCGCCGTCCGCGACTACCTCAACGAGGGCGGCAAGCTGATCAACGCCGGTGAGAAGTCCGGCGGTCTCACCCAGATCGGCCGGGCCGAGTCCAACGACTTCGCCCAGTACTACCTCGGCGCGTACCACCGCGCGGGCCTCAAGAACCCGCCGGCCTTCGCGGGCACGGGCTCCTTCGCCGGCTCCGCGGCCGGTCTGGCGGCCGCCGCCGACAACCCGCTGGACAACGCGGGCGCGTACACGGTCACCTCGGACACCCTGAAGCCCCGGCAGTTCCCGCAGTTCGCCAGCAGCGCCTCCGCCGGCGACTACCCGGGCGTGCGCACCCCGTTCGAGCCCGCCGAGGGCACGTCCTTCGCCGCCGTCAAGCACACCGACGGCACCTGGGCCCGGCTCAGCCGGACCGTCGACCTCACCGCCGTGACGGCCGCGCAGCAGCCGCGCCTCGGCTTCCAGGTCAGCTACGACACCGAGCCCGGCTACGACAACCTCGTCGTCGAGGCCCACACCGTCGGCCAGGACGACTGGACGACCCTGCCCGATCTGGGCGGCGGCACCTCCAGCGAGCCCCCGGCCGACTGCGGCGAGGGCTACTACGTCCGCGACCACCCGTTCCTCGCCCACTACCTCACCGTCGGCGAGGACGGCTGCGCGGCCAGCGGGACCACCGGCTCCTGGAACGCCTTCACCGGCCCGTCCAACGGCTGGCGCCAGGCCACCGTCGACCTGAGCGCCTGGGCCGGCAGGCAGGTCGAACTGTCGATCTCGTACGTCTCCGACCCCGGTACGGGCGAGACGGGCGCCTTCGTCGACGACACCCGGTTCACCACCGTCTCCACCAGCGAGGCGGAGGGCTTCGAGACCTCCCTCGGCGTCTGGACCACGCCGGGCGCTCCCGCCGGCAGCCCCGGCAACGGCTCCGACTGGACGCGCTCCGGTGCGCTCTTCCACTCCCAGGCCGCGGTCACCACGCGGGACACCGTCCTCCTCGGCTTCGGCCTGGAGCACGTGCCCGGGGAGGCCGAGCGGGGGCGGCTCGTCGGCCGCGCCCTCGCGGTGCTCCGCCGCTGACGGAGAGTAGTGGGGACAAAGGTCCCATGACGGTCCGTACCCGTTGGTAGGTACGGGCCGTCGGCCCTTCCCCCTCACTTTCCGGGCTCGTACGGCTGCGCTGGATGTCACTGCCCGGCGCCCGGGGGGGTAGGGTCGTAAGCGGTCGGGGACATCCCAAAAAACAAAAATCTCGCCGGCGTCGAGCACACCGGCGTACCTAACGAGGAGATCGGTTCGTGACGATCCGCGTAGGCATCAACGGCTTTGGCCGCATCGGCCGGAACTACTTCCGCGCGCTCCTTGAGCAGGGTGCTGACATCGAGATCGTGGCTGTCAACGACCTGGGCGACACCGCGACCACGGCCCACCTGCTGAAGTACGACACCATCCTGGGACGCCTCAAGGCCGAGGTCACCCACACCGCCGACACGATCACCGTCGACGGCCACACCATCAAGGTGCTCTCCGAGCGCGACCCGGCCGACATCCCGTGGGGCGAGCTGGGCGTCGACATCGTCATCGAGTCGACCGGCATCTTCACGAAGAAGGCCGACGCCGCGAAGCACCTCGCCGGCGGCGCCAAGAAGGTCCTCATCTCGGCTCCGGCCACCGACGAGGACATCACCATCGTCATGGGCGTCAACCAGGACAAGTACGACGCCGCCCGGCACGACGTCATCTCGAACGCGTCCTGCACCACCAACTGCGTCGCGCCGATGGCGAAGGTGCTCGACGAGAACTTCGGCATCGTCAAGGGCCTGATGACCACGGTCCACGCGTACACCAACGACCAGCGCATCCTGGACTTCCCGCACAAGGACCTGCGCCGCGCCCGCGCCGCCGCGGAGAACATCATCCCGACCACGACGGGTGCCGCGAAGGCCACCGCCCTGGTCCTCCCGCAGCTCAAGGGCAAGCTGGACGGCATCGCCATGCGCGTCCCGGTCCCGACCGGCTCCGCCACCGACCTGGTCGTGACCCTCGAGCGCGAGGTCACCAAGGACGAGGTCAACGCCGCGTTCAAGAAGGCCGCCGACGACGGCGACCTGAAGGGCTACCTGTACTACACCGAGGACCCCATCGTGTCCTCGGACATCGTGAGTGACCCGGCCTCCTGCACCTTCGACGCCTCCCTGACCATGGTCCAGGACGGCAAGACGGTGAAGATCCTGGGTTGGTACGACAACGAGTGGGGCTACTCCAACCGTCTCGTCGACCTCACCGTCTTCGTCGGCGGCCAGCTCTAGACTCTAGGGCGGGCTTTCGATGTGAGCAGGGCTCGGGCAGCGCAACGCCGCGCTGTGCGAGCCCTGTTTGTGTGCTCCACCGCGTACCAAGGAGTCAGTGACAGATGAAGACGATCGACGAGCTTCTCGCCGAAGGCGTCTCCGGCAAGCGGGTGTTCGTCCGCGCCGACCTCAACGTGCCGCTCGACGGCACCACCATCACCGACGACGGCCGCATCCGCGCCGTCGTCCCCACGGTCAAGGCGCTCGCCGACGCCGGCGCCCGCGTCGTCGTCGCCTCGCACCTGGGCCGCCCCAAGGGCGCCCCGGACCCGGCGTTCTCCCTCGCGCCGGCCGCGGCCCGCCTGGGCGAGCTGCTCGGCGCCGACGTGGCCTTCGCGACCGACACGGTCGGCGAGTCCGCCACCGCCACCGTCGCCGGCCTCGCCGACGGCGGCGTCGCCGTCATCGAGAACCTGCGGTTCAACGCCGGCGAGACGTCCAAGGACGACGCCGAGCGCGGCGCCTTCGCGGACGCCCTCGCCGCCCTCGCCGACGTCTACGTCGGCGACGGCTTCGGCGCCGTGCACCGCAAGCACGCCTCGGTCTTCGACCTCCCGGCGCGCCTCCCGCATGCCGCGGGCTACCTCATCGCCACCGAGGTCGGCGTCCTGAGGAAGCTCACGGACGACGTCCGGCGCCCCTACGTGGTCGCGCTCGGCGGTGCCAAGGTCTCCGACAAGCTCGGCGTGATCGACCACCTCCTGGAGAAGGCCGACCGCATCCTCATCGGCGGCGGCATGGCGTACACCTTCCTCAAGGCCCAGGGCCACGAGGTCGGCATCTCGCTGCTCCAGGAGGACCAGATCCCGGCGGTCCAGGAGTACCTGAAGCGGGCCGACGCGCGCGGCGTGGAGTTCGTTCTCCCCGTCGACGTCCTGGTCTCGTCCGAGTTCCCGGACCTGAAGACCAAGGCCCCGGCCCACCCGACCACGGTCGCCGCGGACGCCATCCCGGCCGACCAGGAGGGCCTGGACATCGGTCCGGAGACCCGTAAGCTCTACGCCTCGAAGCTCGCCGACGCCGGCACCGTCTTCTGGAACGGTCCGATGGGCGTCTTCGAGCACCCCGACTACGCCGAGGGCACCAAGGCCGTCGCCCAGGCGCTCGTCGACTCCCCGGCCTTCACGGTCGTCGGCGGTGGCGACTCCGCCGCGGCCGTCCGCATCCTGGGCTTCGACGAGAAGGCATTCGGCCACATTTCGACCGGCGGCGGCGCCTCCCTCGAGTACCTCGAGGGCAAGAAGCTCCCCGGCCTCGTCGCACTGGAGGACTGACCCCCTTATGACCACCCGCACCCCGCTGATGGCGGGCAACTGGAAGATGAACCTCAACCACCTCGAGGCCATCGCCCACGCCCAGAAGCTCGCCTTCGCCCTGACCGACAAGGACTACGACGCCTGTGAGGTCGCGGTCCTCGTCCCCTTCACCGACCTCCGGTCCGTCCAGACCCTGGTCGACGGCGACAAGCTGAAGATCAAGTACGGCGCCCAGGACATCTCGGCGCACGACTCCGGTGCCTACACCGGCGAGATCTCGGGCCTGATGCTGTCCAAGCTGAAGGCTTCCTACGTGGCCGTCGGCCACTCCGAGCGCCGCCAGTACCACGCGGAGAGCGACGAGATCTGCAACGCCAAGGTGAAGGCCGCCTTCAAGCACGGCGTGACCCCGATCCTCTGCGTCGGCGAGGGCCTCGACGTCCGCAAGGCGGGTCAGCAGGTCGAGTACACCCTCGCCCAGCTCGACGGCGGCCTGAAGGACGTCCCGGCCGAGCAGGCCGAGACCATCGTGATCGCCTACGAGCCGGTGTGGGCCATCGGCACCGGCGAGGTCGCGACCCCCGAGGACGCCCAGGAGGTCTGCGGGGCGATTCGCGGCCGTCTCGCGGAGCTGTACTCGCAGGAGCTGGCCGACAAGGTCCGCATCCAGTACGGCGGCTCCGTCAAGTCCGGGAACGTCGCCGCGATCATGGCGCAGCCGGACGTCGACGGCGCCCTGGTGGGCGGCGCGGCGCTGGACGCCGACGAGTTCGTCAAGATCGTTCGCTTCCGCGACCAGTGAGTATGCGGTAGCGGAGTTACGTCGTACCCTTGCGGGGGTCGGGCAGGTGCCCGGCCCCCGTCCGTATAAGTCCGAGGAAGTTGGTCCAGCCGTGGTTATGGGGTTCTCGATCGCCCTGATCGTCTTCAGCGCGCTGCTGATGCTGCTCGTGCTGATGCACAAGGGGAAGGGTGGCGGCCTCTCCGACATGTTCGGTGGCGGAATGCAGTCCTCCGTGGGTGGCTCCTCGGTCGCCGAGCGCAACCTGGACCGGATCACCGTCGTGGTCGGTCTGCTCTGGTTCGCCTGCATTGTGGTACTCGGTCTGCTGATGAAGTTGGACGGGTAACTCCAATCACTGGACGCGCGTTGGGCCTTACGTAGACTGGGGCATCTTCGAGCACCATCACGCAGGGAGTTACGACCGTGGCAAGTGGCAACGCGATCCGGGGAAGCCGGGTCGGAGCGGGGCCGATGGGCGAGGCCGAGCGAGGCGAATCGGCACCGCGCGCCCGCATCTCGTTCTGGTGCTCGAACGGGCACGAGACGCAGCCGAGCTTCGCCAGCGACGCGGCGATCCCGGAGACCTGGGACTGCCCGCGCTGCGGCTTCCCGGCAGGTCAGGACCGGGACAACCCGCCGGACCCGCCGCGCACGGAGCCGTACAAGACCCACCTCGCCTATGTGCGTGAGCGCCGCAGCGACGCCGACGGGGAGGCGATCCTCGCCGAGGCGCTCGCCAAACTGCGCGGCGAGATCTGAGCGTGGTGTGACGGTGTGACGAACGGGCCCGGCCCGCGAACTCGATTCGCGGGCCGGGCCCGTTCGCCGTTCCCGCCCGCCTTCGCGTCGCCCGCCCCTCTGATCAATTAGGTTTGGGGGTGCAGCGGGGCAGACAAGCAGTACGAGAAGAAGTGGGCGATGTCCGAGATGACCAACGAAGGCCGTACCAGGCTCAACCGGCTGCCCGAGTGGGCGGCCCTCGGCAAGCACCGTGAGCAGCTGGGGGAGACCCGGCTGCGTGAGCTGTTCGCCGCCGAACCGGCGCGCGGCACCGACCTCACCCTGCGGGTCGGCGACCTCCACCTGGACTACTCCAAGCACCTCGTCACCGGCGAGACGCTGGCGCTGCTGCGCGAACTGGCCGTCGCCACCGGCGTCGCCGAGCTGCGCGACGCCATGTTCCGCGGCGAGAAGATCAACACCACCGAGGACCGGGCGGTCCTCCACACCGCGCTGCGCGCTCCCCGCGGAGCCGTCGTCGAGGTCGACGGCGAGAACGTCGTCCCGGGCGTGCACGCCGTCCTCGACAAGATGGCCGGCTTCGCCGACACGGTCCGCGCGGGCGACTGGACCGGCCACACCGGCAGGCCGGTCAGGAACATCGTCAACATCGGCATCGGCGGCTCCGACCTCGGTCCCGCCATGGCCTACGAGGTCCTGCGCTCCTTCACGCAGCGGGACCTGACGGTCCGTTTCGTCTCGAATGTCGACGGCGCCGACCTCCACGAGGCCGTCCGCGACCTCGACCCCGCCGAGACCCTCTTCATCGTCGCCTCGAAGACCTTCACCACCATCGAGACGATCACCAACGCCACCTCGGCCCGCGACTGGCTCCTCGCCGGCCTCGGCGCCGGCCAGGAGGCCGTGGCCAAGCACTTCGTCGCCCTCTCGACCAACGCCGAGAAGGTCGAGGAGTTCGGCATCGACACCACGAACATGTTCGAGTTCTGGGACTGGGTCGGCGGCCGCTACTCCTACGACTCCGCCATCGGCCTCTCGCTGATGATCGCCATCGGCCCGGAGCGCTTCCGGGAGATGCTCGACGGTTTCCACCTCGTCGACGAGCACTTCCGCACCGCCCCGCCGGAGGAGAACGCGCCGCTCCTCCTCGGCCTCCTCGGCGTCTGGTACGGCGCCTTCTTCGACGCCCAGTCGCACGCGGTCCTGCCGTACTCGCACTACCTGTCCCGGTTCACCGCCTACCTCCAGCAGCTCGACATGGAGTCCAACGGCAAGTCCGTGGACCGCGAGGGCCGGCCGGTCGACTGGCAGACCGGACCGGTCGTCTGGGGCACCCCGGGCACCAACGGCCAGCACGCGTACTACCAGTTGATCCACCAGGGCACCAAGGTCATCCCGGCCGACTTCATCGGCTTCGCCCGGCCGGTCGCCGACCTGCTCCCGGGCCTGGTCGCCCAGCACGACCTGCTCATGGCCAACTTCTTCGCCCAGACCCAGGCGCTCGCCTTCGGCAAGACGCCCGAGGAGGTCCGGGCCGAGGGGGTCCCCGAGGAGCTCGTCCCGCACAAGACCTTCCGGGGCAACCACCCCACCACCACGATCCTGGCCGACGAGCTCACCCCGTCCGTCCTCGGCCAGCTGATCGCGCTCTACGAGCACAAGGTCTTCGTCCAGGGCGCCGTCTGGAACATCGACTCCTTCGACCAGTGGGGCGTCGAGCTCGGCAAGGTCCTCGCCAAGAAGATCGAGCCGGTCCTGACCGGTGCCGAGGACGGCGGGCAGCTCGACAGCTCCACCGCCGCACTCGTCACCGCCTACCGGTCGCTGCGCGACCGGGGCTGACCGCGTGACGGGGGAGAACGCGGTGCGGCTGCGGCCGCCCAGGAACGCCGTGGACGAGCGGGCCGTCGCCTGGTGGCGCAGCCGGCTCCTGGTGACCACCGCCGCACCGGTGGCGGTGCTCGCCGTCCTCGGGGCGTTCCTCGGGTCCGCGCGGTTCTGGCTGATGCTGTCGGCCGGAACCGTGGCGTTCCTGGGACTGGCCTGCGCCGCGTTCCTCCCCGTCTGGTGGTTCCGGGTCCACCGCTGGGAGGTCACCGACGACGCCGTCTACGTCCGGACGGGGGCCCTCTGGCAGGAGTGGCGGATCGCCCCCATGTCCCGGATCCAGACCGTCGACACCGTCCGCGGCCCGCTGGAGCAGCTCTTCCGGCTCGCCACGGTCACCGTGACCACCGCCTCCTCCAAGGGCGCCCTGCGGATCGAGGGGCTCGACCACGAGCTCGCCGCCGGGCTCGCCGAGCGGCTCACCCTCGTCACCGGGGCCACCCCCGGGGACGCCACGTGAGCGAGGACGGCCCGGGCGGGGAGTGGCGCCGCCTCGACCGGCGCACCCTCCTGGCCACCGCCGCCGTGCTGTGCGGCGTGGCCGGCGGCGCCGCCCTCCCCGTGGCGGCCGGACTCGCCGGCTCCCTCCCGCTCCGGCAGGCCGTCTCCTGGATCCTCGCCGGCGCCCTCCTCCTGGTGCTGGCCGGCACCGCGGGCGACTACGTCCGCTGGCGCCGCACCCGCTACCGCGTCGGCCCCGAGCGGGTCGACCTCCACACCGGCCTGCTGCTGCTCAAGCGCCGCTCCCTGGCCCGCGAGCGGATCCGCACGGTCGACCTCACCGCCAACCCCCTCCAGCGCCTCCTCAGCCTCGTCAAGGTCCGCATCGGCACCGGCGAGCACGCGGGCGGCGGTGAGTCCACCCTCGAACTCGACCTGGTCACCCGCGCCGAGGGCGAGCGGCTCCGCCGGGAGCTCCTCGCCCGCGCCGCGGTGCCCGGCGCACCGGACCGGGACAGCGCCCTGGCCGTCCTCGACCCGCGCTGGATCCGCTACGCGCCCGTCTCCTTCCTCGCCCCCGCCCTCGGCGGAGCCGCGGCCGGCGCCGTGCTGCAGGTCAGCGAGTGGTTCGGGGCCCAGGCGAGGGTCATCGACTGGATAGGGGACCGCTTCCAGGACGTCTCGCCGCTGTGGGTGGTCCTCGACCTGGTGCTCGTCGCCACCGTCGTCGGGGCCGTCGGAGCCCTCGGACTCTGGGTCGAGATGTGGTGGAACTACCGTCTGGAGCGCGAGCCCGGCGGCACCCTGCGCGTCTCCCGCGGCCTGTTCACCGCCCGCTCGGTCTCCCTGGAGGAGCGCAGGCTGCGCGGGATCGAGCTCGTCGCGCCGCTCGGCGTGCGGATGTGCGGGGCCGCCCGCGTCGACGCCGTCGCCACCGGCCTCGTCCAGGACTCCGACGACAAGCACGCCGACCTCAGGAACCTGCTGCCGGCCGTGGACCGGGCCGTCGCCGACCGGGTCGCCGCGGACGTCCTGGGCGAGCCCGAGCCGCCCACGGGGGCGCCGCTCACCGCCCACCCCCGGGCCGCCCGCACCCGGCGGCTGCGCCGGGCGCTGTGGGCCGTCCTCGTCCCGGTCGCGCTCCTCGCCGTCCTCGGGGTGCTGCTCACCCCGGTCCTGCTGTACGTGGCGGGCGGCTGGGCGGTCGTCCTCACCCCGATCGCCGTGCTGTTCGCCCTCGACGCCTACCGCGGCCTCGGGCACACCGTCAGCGGCGGCTACCTGGTGACGCGGTCGGGCACCCTGCGGCGGGCCACGGTGGCCCTCCGGCGCGGCGGAGTCATCGGCTGGACCGTCAAGCAGTCGTACTTCCAGCGGCGCGCCGGCCTCCTGACGCTCACCGCCACGACGGCGGCGGGCTCGGGCGCGTACGCCGTCCTCGACGCCGGCGAGAGCGAGGGCCTGTCCTTCGCCGCCGCGGCCGTCCCCGACCTCCTCGGACCCTTCCTGGAACCCGCGGAAAGGCCGGAGGCCCGGTCCACCGTGGGGTGAACCGGGCCTCCGTCCGGGTGCATCAGGCCGGGTGCATCAGGCCGACGCCGGCGGATACAGGCTCCGCGGCAGCTCCGAGGCCGCCGCCGCGTCGAGCAGCCACAGCGTGCGCGAGCGGCCGTGGGCGCCCGCCGCCGGGGCCTGCACCTCGCCCGCTCCCGACAGCGCGATCGCCGCCGCCTTGGCCTTGTCCTCGCCGGCCGCGAGCAGCCAGACCTCCTTCGCCGCCCGGATCGCCGGGAGGGTCAGCGAGACCCGCAGCGGCGGGGGCTTGGGCGCGCCGTGCACCCCGACCACCGTCCGCTCGGTCTCGCGGACGCCCGGCAGCTCCGGGAAGAGCGAGGCCACGTGCGTGTCCGGGCCGACGCCCAGCATCAGCACGTCGAACTCCGGCACCCCGCCGCGGCCGCCCGCGGCGGCCGCCAGCTCCTCCGCGTAGGCGGCGGCGGCGGAGTCGACGTCGTCGTACGGGCCGTCCGAGGCGGGCATGGCGTGCACCCGCGCCGGGTCGAGCGGCACCCGGTCGAGCAGCGCCTCCCGGGCCTGGGTGACGTTGCGCTCGGGGTCGCCCTCGGGCAGGAAGCGCTCGTCACCCCACCAGAGGTCCAGCCGCGACCAGTCGACCGCGTCCCGCGCGGGCGCCGAACCGAGCGCCGCGAGCAGCCCGTTGCCGTTGCGGCCACCGGTCAGGACGACCGACGCCGAGCCGCGGGTGGCCTGGGCGTCCACGATCCTCGTGATCAGCCGGGCCGCCGCGGCCTCGGCCATCAGCTCCTTGTCACGGTGGACGACCAGCTGAGGGGTGCTCACTTGGCCGCCGCCTTCCTGGCCGGCGACTTCTTCGCGGCCGGCTTGGCCGGGGCCGGGGTCTCCGCGGCCGCGGCCTCGGCCGGGACCTCGTCGACCGGCTGGGGAGCGACGGTCGCCGCCTCCTCGTCCAGTCGTTCGAGACCGAACCTCAGCGCCGACTCGTACGTGTCGTCCGGGTCGAGCCGGCGCAGCTCCTCCGCGATCAGCTCGGCCGTCTCGCGGCGCTTCAGCGCCACGGCACGGTCCGGCTGCCCCTGGATGGAGAGCGTCGCGAGCGAGCCGTCGGGCCGGTCGAGGACGATCGGTCCGGTGCTGGTCTCCATGCGCACGGAGGTCAGGCCGGGACCGGCCGACCGCGCGCGGCGCACGGGGACCTTCAGCCGCTCCGCCAGCCACATGGCGAGCAGTTCGACGCTGGGGTTGAACTCCTCGCCCTCCACCTCGGCGGAGGTGACCTCGCACGCGACCTGGTCCAGCGCGGCGGCGAGCATCGAGCGCCAGGGGGTGATCCGGGTCCACGAGAGGTCCGTGTCGCCCGGCGTGTAGGCGTCCGCGCGCGCGGTCAGCTCCTGGATCGGCTGCTCGGCGGCGTACGTGTCGGTCACCCGCCGCTGGGCGAGGGCGCCCAGCGGGTCGTTCGCCGGGTCGGTCGGCGCGTTCACCGGCCACCAGACGACGACGGGGGCGTCCGGGAGGAGCAGTGGCAGGACGACCGACTGGGCGTGGTCGACGACCTCGCCGTACAGCCGGAGGACCACCGTCTCGCCGGTGCTGGCGTCGGCGCCGAGGCGGACCTCGGCGTCGAGTCGTGCCTGGGAACGGTCCCGCGGTGAGCGCGAGACCCGCTTGATGACGACGAGGGTCCGCGAGGGGTGCTCGCGGGACGCGTCGTTGGCCGCCTTCAGGGCGTCGTAGGCGTTCTCCTCGTCGGTGACGATCACGAGGGTGAGCACCATGCCGACGGCCGGCGTGCCGATCGCCCGCCGCCCGAGCACCAGCGCCTTGTTGATCTTGGAGGACGTGGTGTCCGTCAGGTCGGTCTTCATGGCCGGCGCCAGCTCCTGCCGTCTCGTGCGAGCATCTCGTCCGCCTCGACCGGACCCCAGGTCCCGGACTGGTACTGCGCGGGCTTGCCGTGCTTGTCCCAGAACTGCTCGATCGGGTCGAGGATCTTCCAGGACAGCTCGACCTCCTCGACCCGCGGGAAGAGGTTCGAGTCGCCGAGCAGGACGTCGAGGATGAGTCGCTCGTACGCCTCGGGGCTGGACTCCGTGAAGGACTCGCCGTACGCGAAGTCCATCGACACGTCCCGGATCTCCATCTGGGTGCCGGGCACCTTGGAGCCGAACCGCATGGTCACGCCCTCGTCCGGCTGGACCCGGATGACGATGGCGTTGCGGCCGAGCTCCTCGGTCGCGGTGTGGTCGAAGATGGAGTGAGGGGCGCGCTGGAAGACGACCGCGATCTCCGTGACGCGGCGGCCCAGCCGCTTGCCGGTGCGCAGGTAGAAGGGGACGCCCGCCCAGCGGCGGTTGTCGATCTCCAGCTTGACGGCCGCGTAGGTGTCGGTCTTCGACTGGGGGTCGATGCCGTCTTCCTGGAGGTAGCCGACCGCCTTCTCGCCGCCCTGCCACCCGGCCGCGTACTGGCCGCGGACCGTGGACTTGCCGAGGTCCTTGGGCAGCTTCACGGCGCCGAGGACCTTGGTCTTCTCGGCGGCCAGCGCGTCGGCGTCGAAGGAGGCGGGCTCCTCCATCGCGGTCAGCGCGAGCAGCTGGAGCAGGTGGTTCTGGATGACGTCACGGGCGGCGCCGATGCCGTCGTAGTAGCCGGCCCTGCCGCCGATGCCGATGTCCTCGGCCATGGTGATCTGGATGTGGTCGACGTAGGACCGGTTCCAGATCGGCTCGAAGAGGGTGTTGGCGAAGCGGAGCGCCAGGATGTTCTGGACGGTCTCCTTGCCGAGGTAGTGGTCGATCCGGAAGACCGCGTCGGGCGGGAAGACCTCGTGGACGACCTCGTTGAGCTCCTTGGCGGACGTCAGGTCGTGGCCGAAGGGCTTCTCGATGACCGCGCGGCGCCAGGACCCGTTCTTCTGGTCCGCCAGGCCGTGCTTCTTGAGCTGCTGCACGACCAGCGGGAAGAACTTCGGCGGCACGGACAGGTAGAAGGCGAAGTTGCCTCCGGTGCCCTGCGCCTTGTCCAGCTCCTCGATGGTGGTCTTGAGCTGCTCGAAGGCGTCGTCGTCGTCGAAGTCGCCCTGGACGAACCGCATGCCCTGGATCAGCTGCTGCCACACCTCCTCGCGGAACGGGGTGCGGGCGTGCTGCTTGACCGCGTCGTGGACCTCCTGCGCGAAGTCCTCGTCCTGCCACTCGCGGCGGGCGAAGCCGATGAGCGAGAAGCCCGGCGGCAGCAGGCCGCGGTTGGCCAGGTCGTAGACGGCAGGCATCAGCTTCTTACGGGACAAATCGCCCGTGACGCCGAAGATCACCAGACCCGACGGCCCCGCGATGCGCGGGAGCCGTCGGTCTGCGGCGTCACGGAGCGGGTTGGCTCCGTGGACTGCGCTCAAAGTGCTTACGCCTCCGAAGGTGCGAGGCGCTGGAGCTCCGCCTCGGTGGACTTGAGCAGGTCGTTCCAGGACGCCTCGAACTTCTCGACGCCCTCGTCCTCCAGGAGCTGGACGACGTCGTCGTAGGCGATGCCCAGCTTCTCGACGGCCGCCAGCTCGGCGCGCGACTGGTCGTAGGTGCCGCGCACGGCGTCACCGGCGACGACGCCGTGGTCGGCGGTGGCCTCCAGGGTGGCCTCCGGCATGGTGTTGACGGTGCCGGGGGCGACAAGGTCCACCACGTACAGGGTGTCCTTGTACGCCGGGTCCTTGACGCCGGTCGAGGCCCACAGCGGACGCTGCTTGTTGGCCTGCGCCTTGTCGAGGGCGGCCCAGCGGTCGGAGGAGAAGACCTCCTCGAACGCCTCGTAGGCCAGACGGGCGTTGGCCAGCGCGGCCTTGCCCTTGAGGGCCTTGGCCTCGTCGGTGCCGATGCCGTCCAGGCGCTTGTCGATCTCCGTGTCCACACGGGACACGAAGAAGGACGCCACCGAGTGGATCTTGGAGAGGTCGAGGCCGCGCTCGCGGGCCTTCTCCAGACCCGCCAGGTAGGCGTCCATGACCGCGCGGTAGCGCTCCAGCGAGAAGATCAGCGTCACGTTGACGCTGATGCCGAGGCCGATGACCTCGGTGATCGCCGGCAGACCCGCCTTGGTGGCCGGGATCTTGATGAG
Source organism: Streptomyces sp. NPDC051180 (assembly GCF_040689545.1). Classification (NCBI taxonomy): domain Bacteria; kingdom Bacillati; phylum Actinomycetota; class Actinomycetes; order Kitasatosporales; family Streptomycetaceae; genus Streptomyces; species Streptomyces sp. NPDC051180. The sequence goes on along the minus strand of NZ_JBFBBC010000002.1, from coordinate 146,422 downwards.
CGTGTTGGGCCGGTCCACCAGCCAGGCCAGCTGCTTGGCCTCGGCGATGGTGGCGGTCGTCTCGTGGGCGAGACGGGGGTCGACCTCGATGGAGACCCGGCCGTCCTGGCCGTCGGTCGCGTCGAAGACCGGCCGCAGGATGTCGGCGGCGTCGCGGACGTCCGCCGTCGTGATCATGCGGATCGCCTCGTCGACGGTCACCTTGCGGGCGGCGAGGTCGGCGAGCTGCTGCTCGTAACCGTCACCCGAGGAGATGGCCTTCTGGAAGATCGACGGGTTGGTGGTCACACCGACCACATGGCTCTGGTCGATGAGCTCGGCCAGGTTGCCGGACGTGATCCGCTTGCGCGAAAGGTCGTCCAGCCAGATCGCGACGCCTTCGTCGGAGAGGCGCTTGAGAGCGTCTGTCATGAGAGTTGCATCTCCATTAAGTCGTACGTATCCGCGTCAGCGCGCGGCGGCGTCGATCGATTCCCGGGCGGCGGCCACGATCGCCTCGGGGGTGAACCCGAACTCGCGGAAGAGGACCTTCGCGTCCGCCGAGGCACCGAAGTGCTCCAGGGAGACGATCCGGCCGGCGTCGCCCACGTACTTGTGCCAGGTGAGACCGATGCCGGCCTCGACGGCGACACGGGCCCTGACCGACGGCGGGAGGACCGAGTCCTTGTACTCCTGGTCCTGCTCCTCGAACCACTCCACGGACGGCATCGAGACGACCCGGGTCGGGACGCCGGCGGCCTGGAGCTGCTCGCGGGCCTCCACGGCCAGGTGCACCTCGGAGCCCGTGCCGATCAGCACGACCTCCGGAGCGCCGCCGTCGGCCTCGAACAGCACGTAGCCGCCCTTGACGGTGTCCTCGTTCGGCGCGTACGTCGGCACACCCTGACGGGTGAGGGCGAGGCCGTGCGGGGCGCCCTTGCCGAACACCTTGGTGTGGCGCTGCATGATCTCGCGCCAGGCGATCGCCGTCTCGTTGGCGTCGGCCGGGCGGACCACGTTCAGACCCGGGATCGCGCGCAGCGAGGCCAGGTGCTCCACCGGCTGGTGCGTCGGGCCGTCCTCGCCCAGACCGATCGAGTCGTGGGTCCACACGTACGTCACCGGCAGGTGCATCAGCGCGGACAGGCGGACGGCGTTGCGCATGTAGTCGGAGAACACCAGGAAGGTGCCGCCGTAGATGCGCGTGTTGCCGTGCAGCGCGATGCCGTTCATCTCCGCGGCCATGGAGTGCTCGCGGATGCCGAAGTGGATCGTGCGGCCGTACTTGTCGGCCTCCGGCAGCGGGTTGCCCTCGGGCAGGAACGACGAGTCCTTGTCGATCGTCGTGTTGTTCGAGCCGGCGAGGTCGGCCGAGCCGCCCCACAGCTCGGGGATGACCGCGCCGAGCGCCTTGAGGACCTGGCCCGAGGCGGCACGGGTGGCGACAACCTTGCCCGGCTCGAAGACCGGGAGCTTGTCGGCCCAGCCCGCCGGCAGCTCGTTGGCCTCGATGCGGTCGAACTCCGCGGCACGCTCCGGGTTGGCCGTACGCCACTCGGCGAGCGACTTCTCCCACGCGGCGCGGGCCTCGCGGCCGCGGTCGCCGAGCGACCGGGTGTGCCCGATGACCTCGTCGGAGACCTCGAAGGTCTGCTCCGGGTCGAAGCCCAGGACGCGCTTGGTGGCCGCGATCTCCTCGTCGCCGAGCGCCGAGCCGTGCGCGGCCTCGGTGTTCTGCGCGTTCGGGGCGGGCCAGGCGATGATCGAGCGCATCGCGATGAACGACGGACGCTCGGTCTCGGCCTCGGCGGCCTTGATCGCCGTGTACAGGGCGGCCGGGTCCAGGTCACCGTTGGCCTGCGGCTCGACGCGCTGGACGTGCCAGCCGTACGCCTCGTACCGCTTCATCGTGTCCTCGGACACGGCCGTCTCGGTGTCGCCCTCGATCGAGATGTGGTTGTCGTCCCACAGCAGGATCAGGTTGCCGAGCTTCTGGTGGCCGGCGAGCGAGGACGCCTCGGCCGAGATGCCCTCCTGCAGGCAGCCGTCGCCGGCGATCGCGTAGATCCGGTGGTCGAACGGGGAGGTGCCCGCGGCGGCCTCCGGGTCGAACAGACCGCGCTCGTAGCGGGCGGCCATCGCCATGCCCACGGCGTTGGCGACACCCTGGCCCAGCGGGCCCGTGGTCGTCTCGACGGCGGCGGTGTGGCCGTACTCCGGGTGGCCCGGGGTCTTCGAGCCCCAGGTGCGGAACGCCTTCAGGTCGTCCAGCTCGAGACCGAAGCCACCCAGGTAGAGCTGGGTGTAGAGGGTCAGGGACGAGTGCCCGGCGGAGAGGACGAACCGGTCGCGCCCGACCCACTGAGGGTCGGCCGGGTCGTGCCGCATCACCTTCTGGAAGAGGGTGTACGCGGCGGGCGCCAGGCTCATCGCCGTACCGGGATGGCCGTTGCCGACCTTCTGTACGGCGTCCGCGGCCAGGATGCGGGCGGTGTCGACGGCCCGCTGGTCCAACTCGGTCCACTCGAGGTCTGTGGTGGTCGGCTTAGTGCTCACCCTGGGTCAGGGCTCCTCTCCACATGTCTTGGGCCGGTGACTGAGGGTGTACCGGCGTTGTCGAGCCTACCCCCGCCGGAACGCCCCTCTTTTCGTGTGCATGCCCCTCATATGAGCGGACACAGCAAGACTGCCGCCGGGTGTGGGACTTCGCCTCTCGAACGGCGTCCACCCCTTGGGACGTACCCCTCCAACACGACCCCACCCCCGCGAAGATCGGCGTCTGGGCAACGTCTACAGTGGCGTGGTACGCGCAAGCTTCACCCCGCCTTCATCCGGGGGGCTTGCTGGGAATTTCTCTGTCAGGGGTGTGCGTGACGGCCGTCGAGTCCCGACCCGCAGGGGTCGTCTTGACTCCCAGCCCGGGGGGCCATCGGCCGTTCGGGGCCCGCGTCAAGGCATTCGTGGCGCTGACCAAGCCGCGGATCATCGAGCTGCTGCTCATCACCACCGTGCCGGTGATGTTCCTCGCCGAGCAGGGCGTGCCGGACCTGTGGCTGGTGCTCGCCACCTGCTTCGGCGGCTATCTGTCGGCGGGCGGCGCGAACGCGCTGAACATGTACATCGACCGCGACATCGACGCGCTGATGGACCGCACCTCGCAGCGGCCGCTGGTCACCGGCGTGCTCACGCCGCGCGAGGGACTGGTCTTCGGGCTCACCCTCGCGGTGGTCTCCACGCTCTGGTTCGGGCTGCTCGTCAACTGGCTGTCCGCCGCCCTCTCGCTCGGTGCGCTCCTCTTCTACGTCGTGGTCTACACGATGATCCTCAAGCGGCGCACCGCCCAGAACATCGTCTGGGGCGGCATCGCCGGCTGCCTGCCGGTGCTCATCGGCTGGTCCGCCGTCACGAACTCGATGTCGTGGGCCGCGGTCATCCTCTTCCTCGTCATCTTCTTCTGGACGCCGCCGCACTACTGGCCGCTGTCGATGAAGGTGAAGGACGACTACGCCCGCGCCGGCGTCCCCATGCTGCCGGTGCTCGCCTCCAACAAGGTCGTCGCCAAGCAGATCGTGCTCTACAGCTGGGTCATGGTCGCCGTCTCCCTGCTGCTCACCCCGCTGGGCTACACGGGCTGGTTCTACACCGCGGTGGCCCTGCTCACCGGCGGCTGGTGGCTGTGGGAGGCGCACGCGCTGCTCCAGCGCGCCAAGAACGGCGCCACCGGCGCCAAGCTCAAGGAGATGCGCCTCTTCCACTGGTCCATCACCTACGTCTCCCTCCTCTTCGTGGCCGTCGCGGTGGACCCGTTCCTGCGCTAGCGCCGCTCGTATGAGAGCTCCGGCCGGCGGCCGGGTCACGTGGGATAGGCCACGTGGCCCGGCCGTCGCCAGTGGATCTACCCCTCGGTAGCATCGCTGTCATGGCAGAAACGAAGCAGGAAGAGCGCAGGGCGGCCAAGCTCGCCAAGGAGATCCGGGCCTTCTCCGAGGAGCACGGCGGCTCCGAGGGACACCTCGCGCACATCGGCCAGGCCGGCACCCGGATCGTGCTCGTCGGGACCGACGGCGGCTGGGGCGACCTGGTCGCGCCCACCCACGAGATCGCGCGCAAGGCCGCCGAGAAGGCCGGCCTGACCCTCCACGAGGAGTTCGACGGCGAGTTCGCCGCCAAGGTGGCCACCGGCCCGTACGAGTGGACCCGGATGGCCGGTATCCAGATCGGCGGCCCCTCCAACGGCTGAGGCAACAACCTCACGCGGGGCTCACCCGTTAGGACGTGTGGAGACACGTCCACGCAGGGAGCCCCCCGAGATGATCGACACGCCGAGCCTGGTCGACCAGTACTGCCACGGGGTGCTCCGCACCGAGCTCGGCCTCGGCACCTTCGAGGCCCGGCTCGGCGCCCATCTCGGCGGGACCTCCGCGCTCCCCGCCGCCGGCACCACCTTCTTCGACACCCAGACCGGGTTCGCCGTACGCCGCTGGTGCCCGCCGCTGCTCGGCCTCGAACCGCACTGCCCGCCGGCCCGCTACCTCGCCCGCCGACGCGAGCTCGGCGTCGACGAGTCCGGCCGTCGGCTCCTGCGCGCCTCCGGGATCGCCACCTACCTGGTCGACACCGGGCTCTCCGGCGATCTCACCGGGCCCGCCGAGATCGCCGCCGCCGGCGCCGCCGAGGCCCACGAGATCGTCCGCCTCGAACCCCTCGCCGAACAGGTCGCCGACACCTCCGGAACCGTCGAGGGCTTCCTCGCCAACCTCGCCGAGGCCGTCCACGCCGCCGCCGCCGGAGCCGTGGCCCTCGCCTCCGCCGCCGGGGCGCGCCACGGCCTGGCGCACACGTCCGAACCGCCCGGGCCCGGCGAGGTGCGCGGGGCCGCCGGCCGCTGGCTGGCCGCCCGCCCGGCCGGCGGCCGCCTCACCGACCCCGTCCTGCTGCGCCATCTGCTCTGGATCGCCGTCGGCGCGGGGCGCCCGCTCCAGCTGCACACCGGGGACCGGGACCCGGCCGTCGTCGCCGGTTTCGCCGCCGCCACCGCCGGGCTCGGCACCGACCTCGTCCTGCTGCACGCCTACCCGTACCACCGCGAGGCGGCCCGGCTGACCGGGGTCCACGCGCACGTGTACGCCGATCTCGGGCCCGTCCTCGCCCACACGGGAGCCCGGGCCGCGGACGCGCTCGCCGAGGTCCTGGAGCGGGCGCCGTTCGGCAAGCTGCTCTTCTCCAGCGGCGCCCACGCCCTGCCCGAACTCCACGTCGTCGCCGCGAGCACCTTCCGCGCGGCGCTCGCCCGGGTGCTCGGCGCCTGGGTCGCCGACGGCGCATGGTCCCGTACGGACGCCCAGCGCGTCGCCGGCATGATCGCCGCCGACAACGCCCGGCGCGTCTACCGGCTCGGCCCCGGGGCCGGTCCCCGCCCGTAGCCCGCCTTCGCCACTCCGAGCGGCGACCACGGGTGCCTCGGGCGCCCGAGCCCGCCTGTCGCCGAGTCGCCCGCGGTCCGACCGGAACCGCCCGCACCCCGCGCGGGGGCGGGGTGCGGGCGGACTCGGGTGGTTGCGGAACGGCTCAGGCGGTCGCCAGCTCGGGGTCGGCCTGGGCCGGGATCTCCGGGGTGGGGAGCGGACGCTCGCGCAGGCTCAGGGCGAGGCGCAGCACGGCGATCCACATCAGCGAGGAGCCGAGCATGTGGGCGGCGACCAGGATCTCGGGGACGCCGGTGAAGTACTGGACGTAGCCGATCGCGCCCTGGGCGAGCAGCACGACCAGCAGGTCGCGGGCCCGGGCCCGGGTGTCGACCGGGGCGTCCACCACGCGCAGGACCAGCCACATCGCCAGGGCGAGGGCGCAGACGACCCAGGCGGCGACGGCGTGGACGTGGGCGGCGTCCGTCCAGTCCCACGGCATGCGCGGCACGTCGCTGCTGTCACCGGCGTGCTTGCCGGCTCCGGTGACCGTCGTGCCGAGCACGATCAGCAGGGCGGAGGTGACGGTGATCGCCCAGGAGAGCTTGCGGACCGGCCGCGGCGCGCGCGGCCGGGGGGTGGTGTCGCCCTCGCCGGTCCGGTGCCAGGTGATGACCGCCACCGTGAGGAGGGAGTTCGCGGCGAGGAAGTGACCGGCCACCGTCCACGGGTTGAGGCCCATCCAGACGGTGATGCCGCCGATCACGGCGTTGCTCATCACGATCCAGAACTGCGCCCAGGCCCAGCGGGTCAGGTTCCGGCGCCACGGCTTGGTGCACCGGGCGGCGACGATGGCCCAGCCGACGGCCGCCGACAGGACGTACGTCAGCATCCGGTTGCCGAACTCGATGACGCCGCGGTAGCCCTGCTCGGGCGTCACGATGAGGCTGTCGTCCGTGCACTTCGGCCAGGTGTCGCAGCCGAGACCGGAACCGGTCAGCCGGACCGCGCCACCGGTGACGATGATGAGGACGCTCATCACGACGGCGGAGAGCGCGGCGCGCCGGAGCGTCCGGGGGGACGGGGTCCAGCGCTTGGCGAGGAAGGCGAGGGGGGTCAGCACGGTGCCCATCGTAGGCGGGGGCTTGTGCACGCTTTCACGAGGGGGTGCCTTGTCGGGAAACGTCACCCTCTGAACCGGTTCGGCTACTCCCAGCGGAAGAACCTCGCGGCCGCCCCGAGACCCAGGACCGCCCAGACCGCCAGGACCAGCGCGTCGCCCCACGGCATCGCGGCGCCGTGCTGGAGGACGTCCCGCAGGCCGTCCGAGAGGGCCGAGATCGGCAGCAGCTCCAGGACCGCGCGGGCCGGCTCCGGGAACCGGTCCAGCGGCACGATGACCCCGCCGCCCACCAGGAGCAGCAGGAAGACCAGGTTGGCGGCGGCCAGGGTGGCCTCCGCCTTGAGGGTGCCCGCCATCAGCAGGCCGAGGCCGGAGAAGGCGGCCGTGCCCAGGACGAGGAGCAGCGCGACGGAGAAGGGGCCGCCCTGCGGTGACCAGCCGAGCGCCAGCGCGATCGCGGCCAGGAGCGCGACCTGGAGCACCTCGGTGACCAGCACGGCGAGCGTCTTGGCGGTCATCAGCGCCCAGCGGGGGAGCGGTGAGGCGCCGAGCCGCTTGAGCACCCCGTACCGGCGCTCGAAGCCGGTCGCGATGGCCTGGCCGGTGAAGGCGGTGGAGAGCACCGCGAGCGCCAGCACGCCGGGGGCGAGGAAGTCGACGGCCTCGCCGGCGCCGGTGTCGACGATGTCGACGGTGGAGAACAGGACCAGCAGGAGCGACGGGATGATCACCGTCAGCAGCAGCTGCTCGCCGTTGCGCAGCAGCATCCTGGTCTCCAGGGCGGCCTGCGCGGCGATCATCCGGCCGACGGGGGCGGCTCCCGGCCGGGGGGAGTAGGTGCCAGTGCTCACGACCGCAGTTCCTTGCCCGTCAGTTCGAGGAAGACGTCTTCGAGGGTGTGGCGCTCGACGGAGATGCCGTCGGGCATCACGTCGTGCCGGGCGCACCAGGTGGTCACCGCGGCGAGCAGGCGGGGGTCCACCGCGCCGGTGACGCGGTAGGTGCCGGGGAGCGGTTCCGCCGCGGCGGTGCCGTCGGGCAGCTCCTTGAGCAGGGAGCCGAGGTCGAGGCCGGGGCGCCCGGTGAAGCGCAGGGTGTTCTCGGCGCCGCCGCGGCAGAGCTGCTCGGGGCTGCCCTGGGCGGCGACCCGGCCGGCGTCGACGATGGCGACGTCGTCGGCGAGCTCCTCGGCCTCCTGCATGAAGTGGGTGGTGAGGACCACGGTGACGCCGTCGGCGCGGAGCTCGCGGACGAGCTCCCAGGTGGCCCGGCGGGCCTGCGGGTCGAGGCCCGCGGTCGGCTCGTCCAGGAAGACCAGCTCGGGTCGGCCGACGACGGCCATGGCGAGCGCGAGGCGCTGCTGCTGGCCGCCGGAGAGGCGCCGGTAGGTCGTACGGCCGCAGGAGCCGAGGCCGAGCCGCTCGACGAGGGCGTCCACGTCGAGGGGGTGCGCGTGCAGCTTCGCCATGTGGCGGAGCATCTCGTCGGCCCGGGCTCCGGAGTAGACGCCGCCGGACTGGAGCATGACGCCGATCCGGGGGCGCAGGGCGGCCGCGTCGGCGACCGGGTCGAGGCCGAGGACGCGGACGGTGCCGCCGTCCGGCCTGCGGTATCCCTCGCAGGTCTCGATGGTGGTCGTCTTGCCGGCCCCGTTGGGGCCGAGGACGGCGGTGACGGTGCCCGCCCGCACGTCGAGGTCGAGGCCGTCGACGGCGGTCTTGGCTCCGTACCGCTTGACCAGGCCCCTGACCTGGACGACGGCCTCGCTCTGTGTGGACATCCCGCGCATGACGGGAAGTCTAGAGAGGGCGCGGGGGTCCTCCCGGCGCGGGGCCCGGGCCCCGTCGGCGGTGGCGCGCGGCCGGGCGCGCGCGCCCGGGGCGGCGACCGGGCCGAAAGGGCGCCGCGGCGCGCGCGGGGACCCCTGTGGCCTGCGCGGACGTGTCCTCGGCGCGGCCTGTGGGGGGCGGTGATTCGTCCTACCAATGATCAAATCCGCAGGTCAGGTAAGGCTTACCTGAGTGATGCACGGCACCGCCGGTGGTTCCGGTGCCGCTTGTCACTCGCCGATTAATTACGCAACAATGGCGTTGTGAAAAACGTCGGTGCGGCTCCCGTGGAGGAACTCGCGACCCGTGAGCGTTCGACGCGCAACCGGGTCGCGCGGTCGATCCTGGATCACGGGCCGTCGACCGTCGCCGACCTGGCGGACCGGCTCGGCCTCACCCAGGCCGCCGTCCGGCGCCACCTCGACTCGCTGGTCGCCGAGAACGTCGTCGAGGCCCGCGAGCAGCGCGTCTACGGAACCCGCGCCCGCGGCCGCCCCGCGAAGGTCTTCGCGCTCACCGACTGCGGCCGGGACGCCTTCGACCAGTCCTACGACTCGCTGGCCGTCGAGGCGCTCCGCTGGATCGAGCGGAACGCCGGAGGGGAAGCGGCCGTCGCCGCCTTCGCCCGCGACCGCATCGAGGCCCAGGCGGGCGCGTACCGGGAGGCCGTCGAATCGGCCGACCCCGCCCGGCGGACCGAGGCGCTGGCCAAGGCCCTGACGGCGGACGGGTACGCTGCCACTGCGCGGAACGCGCCGGTCGGCGAGCAGCTCTGCCAGCACCACTGCCCGGTCGCCCACGTCGCCGAGCAGTACCCCCAGCTGTGTGAGGCGGAGACGGAATTCTTCTCCCGCCTCCTGGGAACGCACGTCCAGCGTCTGGCCACCATCGCGCATGGTGACGGCGTCTGCACCACGTTCATCCCGCACAGCGCCCCGCAGACCACGTCATCAGCATCTGTCAGCACGGCCGGGAGGAACCCCGCATGACCACCGAGATCAGCCACCCCGAGCTTGAGGGCCTGGGTCGGTACGAGTACGGCTGGGCCGACTCCGACACTGCCGGTGCCACCGCCAAGCGCGGACTCAACGAGGACGTCGTCCGCGACATCTCCTCGAAGAAGAACGAGCCCGAGTGGATGCTGAAGCTCCGTCTCAAGGGTCTGCGCCTCTTCGGCAAGAAGCCCATGCCGACCTGGGGCTCCGACCTCTCGGGCATCGACTTCGACAACATCAAGTACTTCGTGCGGTCCACCGAGAAGCAGGCCGAGTCCTGGGAGGACCTGCCGGAGGACATCAAGAACACGTACGACAAGCTCGGCATCCCCGAGGCGGAGAAGCAGCGCCTCGTCGCCGGTGTCGCCGCCCAGTACGAGTCCGAGGTCGTCTACCACCAGATCCGCGAGGACCTGGAGGAGCAGGGCGTCATCTTCGTCGACACCGACACCGCGCTGAAGGAGCACGAGGAGCTCTTCCGCGAGTACTTCGGCACCGTCATCCCGGTCGGCGACAACAAGTTCGCCTCGCTGAACACGGCCGTGTGGTCCGGCGGCTCCTTCATCTACGTGCCGAAGGGCGTGCACGTCGAGATCCCGCTGCAGGCGTACTTCCGTATCAACACGGAGAACATGGGCCAGTTCGAGCGGACGCTGATCATCGTCGACGAGGACGCCTACGTCCACTACGTCGAGGGCTGCACCGCCCCGATCTACTCGTCGGACTCGCTGCACAGCGCCGTCGTCGAGATCATCGTCAAGAAGGGCGGCCGCTGCCGCTACACGACCATCCAGAACTGGTCGAACAACGTCTACAACCTGGTGACCAAGCGCGCCGTCGCCTACGAGGGCGCCACCATGGAGTGGGTCGACGGCAACATCGGCTCCAAGGTCACCATGAAGTACCCGGCCGTCTACCTGATGGGCGAGCACGCCAAGGGCGAGACGCTCTCCATCGCGTTCGCGGGCGAGGGCCAGCACCAGGACGCCGGCGCCAAGATGGTCCACATGGCGCCGAACACCTCCTCCAACATCGTCTCCAAGTCGGTGGCGCGAGGCGGCGGCCGCACCTCCTACCGCGGTCTCATCGAGATCGGCGAGGGTGCCCCGGGCGCCAAGTCGAACGTCCTCTGCGACGCGCTGCTCGTCGACACGATCTCCCGCTCCGACACGTACCCCTACGTGGACGTGCGCGAGGACGACGTCTCCATGGGGCACGAGGCCACCGTCTCCAAGGTCTCCGAGGACCAGCTCTTCTACCTCATGAGCCGCGGCCTCACCGAGTTCGAGGCGATGGCGATGATCGTTCGAGGCTTCGTCGAGCCCATCGCCAAGGAGCTGCCGATGGAATACGCCCTGGAGCTCAACCGGCTGATCGAGCTGCAGATGGAAGGTGCGGTCGGCTAGGAGCCCGCCCCACCCACGCAGCGACCGATTTCTTTTACGCAGGAAGAGAGCAACACGACAGCCATGGCTGAGGCTCAGTACATCCCGGCGGGCTCCACCACCGCCGGCTCCATCGCGGTGGCCGCCGAGTCCACCGTCGCCACGCGCATGAGCGCGCCCCCGTCCTTCGACGTCGCGGACTTCCCCGTCCCGCACGGCCGTGAAGAGGAGTGGCGCTTCACGCCGCTGGCGCGTCTGCGCGGCCTCCACGACGGCACCGCGGTCGCCTCCGGCGAGGGCGTCAAGGTCGAGATCGAGGCCCCCGAGGGCGTCACCGTGGAGGCCGTCGGCCGCGAGGACCAGCGCCTCGGCAAGGCCGGCACGCCCGTCGACCGCGTCGCCGCCCAGGCGTACTCGTCCTTCGAGAAGGCGTCGGTCGTCACCGTCGCCAAGGAGGCCGTCCTCGCCGAGCCGATCCGCATCGCGGTGCACGGCGTCGGCGGGGTCGCCTTCGGCCACCTCTCGATCGAGCTCGGCGCCTTCGCCGAGGCCGTCGTGGTCATCGACCACACCGGTGACGCCGTCCTCGCCGCCAACGTCGACTACGTCCTCGGCGACGGCGCCAAGCTGACGGTCGTCTCCGTCCAGGACTGGGACGAGAACGCCGTCCACGTCGCCCAGCACAACGCGCTGGTCGGCCGCGACGCCTCCTTCAAGTCGGTCGTCGTCACCTTCGGCGGCGACGTCGTCCGCATCCACCCGCGCGTCTCCTACGCGGCGCCGGGCGGCGAGGCCGAGCTCTTCGGCCTGTACTTCACCGACGCCGGCCAGCACCAGGAGCACCGCCTGCTGGTCGACCACAACACCCCGCACTGCAAGTCCAACGTGGCCTACAAGGGCGCGCTGCAGGGCCAGGACGCGCACGCCGTCTGGATCGGCGACGTGCTTATCCAGGCCGCCGCCGAGGGCACCGACACGTACGAGCTCAACCGGAACCTGGTCCTCACGGACGGCGCCCGGGTCGACTCCGTGCCGAACCTGGAGATCGAGACCGGCGAGATCGCCGGCGCCGGTCACGCCTCGGCCACCGGCCGCTTCGACGACGAGCAGCTCTTCTACCTGATGGCCCGCGGCATCCCGGAGGCCGAGGCCCGCCGCCTCGTCGTCCGCGGCTTCTTCGCTGAGCTGGTCCAGCAGATCGGTCTGCCCGACGTCCAGGAGCGCCTGATCGCCAAGATCGAGGCCGAGCTGGAGGCGTCGGTCTGATGGCCTTCGTCCGAGTCTGCGCGCTGAGCGAGCTGGAGACCGACACCCCCAAGCGGGTCGAGGTGGACGGCACGCCGATCTCCCTCGTGCACACCGAGGGCGAGGTGTTCGCGATCAACGACATCTGCTCGCACGCGAACGTCTCCCTCTCGGAGGGCGAGGTCGAGGACTGCTCCATCGAGTGCTGGCTGCACGGCTCCAGCTTCGACCTGCGCACCGGCAAGCCCTCGGGCCTGCCCGCGACGCGCCCCGTCCCCGTATACCCCGTAAAGATCGAAGGGGACGATGTGCTCGTCTCCGTCACCCAGGAGTCCTGAGTCACCCATGGCTACGCTTGAAATCCACGACCTGCACGTCTCCGTCGAGGCGGAGAACGGTCCCCGCGAGATCCTCAAGGGCGTCGACCTGACCATCAAGCAGGGCGAGACCCACGCCGTCATGGGCCCCAACGGCTCCGGCAAGTCGACCCTGGCGTACTCCCTCGCCGGCCACCCGAAGTACACGGTCACCGGCGGCACCGTCACCCTCGACGGCGAGGACGTCCTGGAGATGTCGGTCGACGAGCGCGCCCGCGCCGGCGTCTTCCTCGCCATGCAGTACCCGGTCGAGGTCCCCGGCGTCTCGGTCTCCAACTTCCTGCGCACCTCCGCCACCGCCGTCCGCGGCGAGGCCCCCAAGCTGCGCACCTGGGTGAAGGAGGTCAAGTCCGCCATGGAGCAGCTCCAGATGGACCCGGCCTTCGCCGAGCGCAACGTCAACGAGGGCTTCTCCGGCGGTGAGAAGAAGCGCCACGAGATCCTGCAGCTGGAGCTCCTCAAGCCGAAGATCGCGATCCTCGACGAGACCGACTCCGGCCTCGACGTCGACGCGCTCCGCATCGTCTCCGAGGGCGTCAACCGCGTGCGTGAGACGGGTGAGGTCGGCACCCTGCTGATCACCCACTACACGCGCATCCTGCGCTACATCAAGCCCGACTTCGTGCACGTCTTCGCGAACGGCCGCATCGCCGAGTCCGGCGGTGCCGAGCTCGCCGACCAGCTGGAGAACGAGGGCTACGACAAGTACGTGAAGGGTGGCGCATCCGCGTGACTTCTGCCCATCAGGGGCTCTCCGGCCTCCTCGACACCGAGGCGATCCGCAAGGACTTCCCGCTCCTGGATCGCGTGGTCCACGACGGCAAGAAGATCGTGTACCTCGACTCCGCGGCGACCTCGCAGAAGCCGCGGCAGGTCCTCGACGCGCTCAACACGTACTACGAGCGCCACAACGCCAACGTCCACCGCGGCGTCTACACGGTCGCCGAGGAGGCGACGGCGCTGTACGAAGGCGCCCGTGACAAGGTCGCGGCCTTCATCAACGCGCCGAGCCGCGACGAGGTGATCTTCACCAAGAACGCCTCGGAGTCGCTCAACCTCGTGGCCAACATGCTGGGCTGGGCCGAGGAGCCCTACCGCGTGGACCACGAGACCGAGATCGCCATCACGGAGATGGAGCACCACTCCAACATCGTGCCGTGGCAGCTGCTCTCGCAGCGCACGGGCGCGAAGCTGAAGTGGTTCGGCCTCACCGACGACGGCCGTCTCGACCTCTCGAACATCGAGGAGGTCATCACCGAGAAGACCAAGATCGTCTCGTTCACGCTGGTCTCGAACCTGCTGGGCACGGTCAACCCGGTGGAGACCATCATCCGCCGCGCCCAGGAGGTCGGTGCGCTCGTCTGCATCGACGCCTCCCAGGCGGCCCCGCACATGGTCCTGGACGTGCAGGCGCTCCAGGCCGACTTCGTGGCCTTCACCGGCCACAAGATGTGCGGCCCGACCGGCATCGGCGTGCTGTGGGGACGGCAGGAGCTCCTGGAGGACCTCCCGCCCTTCCTCGGCGGCGGCGAGATGATCGAGACCGTGTCGATGCACTCCTCGACGTACGCGCCGGCCCCGCACAAGTTCGAGGCGGGCACGCCCCCGATCGCCCAGGCCGTCGGCCTCGGCGCGGCCGTGGACTACCTGTCGGCGATCGGCATGGAGAACATCGCGCGCCACGAGCACGCGATCACCGAGTACGCCGTCCGGCGCCTCCAGGAGGTTCCGGACCTGCGGATCATCGGCCCCACCACGGCCGAGGACCGCGGCGCGGCGATCTCCTTCACGCTGGGCGACATCCACCCGCACGACGTGGGCCAGGTCCTCGACGAGCAGGGCATCGCGGTCCGGGTCGGCCACCACTGCGCGCGGCCGGTCTGCCTGCGGTACGGAATTCCTGCGACCACGCGGGCGTCGTTCTATCTGTACTCCACTCCGGCCGAGGTCGACGCCCTGGTCGAGGGTCTGGAGCACGTACGGAACTTCTTCGGCTAGGGGACGGCTCGTGAAGCTGGATTCGATGTACCAGGACGTCATCCTGGACCACTACAAGCACCCGCACGGGCGCGGTCTTCGGGACGGCGACGCCGAGGTGCACCACGTCAACCCGACGTGCGGCGACGAGATCACGCTCCGCGTGAAATACGACGGCTCGCGTATCGAGGACGTGTCGTACGAGGGCCAGGGCTGCTCGATCAGCCAGGCATCGGCGTCCGTCCTCAACGAGCTGCTCGTCGGCAAGGAGCTGGCCGAGGCGCAGCGGATCCAGGGCACCTTCCTGGAGCTGATGCAGTCCAAGGGCCAGATCGAGCCCGACGACGCGATGGAGGAGATCCTGGAGGACGCGGTCGCGTTCGCCGGTGTCTCCAAGTACCCGGCCCGTGTGAAGTGCGCGCTGCTCAGCTGGATGGCGTGGAAGGACGCGACCGCCCAGGCGCTGGGCGACGCGGAGAGGAAGTCGGCATGACCGAGAACGCCGAGGCCACCATGAAGCCGGCCTCCGAGGAAGAAGTCCGTGAGGCGCTGTACGACGTCGTCGACCCCGAGCTGGGCATCGACGTCGTCAACCTGGGCCTCATCTACGGCATCCACATCGACGACGCGAACATCGCGACGCTGGACATGACCCTGACGTCGGCGGCCTGCCCGCTGACCGATGTGATCGAGGACCAGGCGAAGTCCGCGACGGACGGCATCGTCAACGAGCTGAAGATCAACTGGGTCTGGATGCCGCCGTGGGGCCCGGACAAGATCACGGACGACGGCCGCGAGCAGCTGCGCGCGCTCGGCTTCAACGTCTGACCCGTCCGCGGGAGAACGGCCGTGCCCTTCGGGGCACGGCCGTTTCGCGTGCCGGGAGGCCGTCCTAGAAGACGCCGGCCGCGCGGGCGAGTTCCGGGGCCAGGTTCTCCTTGCGGATGCGCTGGTCGACGTAGAGCAGGGAGGCGACCAGCGGCGGGAAGAGGGAGACGACCGCCTGGCTGACGAGCTGGCCCACGGCGAGGAAGCCGAAGAGGACCGCGAAGGACGCGATCAGGGCGCCGGGGTCGTCGCCGGAGAAGTCGACGGCCGCCAGCGGCGCCGTGACCAGCACGGAGAGCAGCTGCTGGATCAGCCAGCCCGCGAACGAGGCCATCGCACCGATGGCGAGCAGGCAGCCGAACAGCCGCCACCAGGAGTCGCGGACCAGGAACGACGAGCGGCGCATCGAGGCGACGGCGCCCTGCCCCTCGACGACCGCCGCGGCCGGGGCGAGGCTGAACTTCACCCAGATCCAGGCCGCGAGCGGGGTGATGAGCAGGGCCAGGACGACGGCGACCAGCGGGACGACCCACAGACCGCTGCCGGGGGCGTCCGAGTCGGCCGCGGCCGAGAGCAGGGCGGCGAAGGTCCCGGCGAAGGCCACGGCGACGAGCGCCACCGGGAGCAGCAGGAGGAGGCTGGTCAGCACGACCGTGCCCAGGACGGCCGGCATCCGTGACCAGGCGCGTCGCCAGACCGCCCCGAAGGTGGTCGGCCGGCCGAGGACGGCCTCCTGGACGACGGCCGGGCAGGCGGCCGCCACGACGGCGTTGGCGCAGACCATGGCGATCATGGCCGCGAGCCAGACGCAGACGAAGGCGACGATCAGCGGGCGGACGTCGTCCCAGGCCGGCTCCTGGCCCGACGGCAGGTCGAACACGGCGGGGAAGAGGTCGCCGACGGCGGCGTACGCGATGCCGACGGCCGCCCCGACGAGCAGCAGCGCGGTGCCGTAGACGGCCGCGGTGACGCCGAGCAGCTGCTTCCAGTAGCGGCCGAAGGTGGCGAAGGCCCCGCCGAGGACGGTGCCGAACGAGAGCGGGGCCAGGGGTATCACGCCGGGCTTCGGCGGAGGAGGCGGCGGCGCGTAGCCGTAGCCGTAGGGCGGGCCTGGGGGATACGTCATGCGGGACACGGTATCGGTGCCCTTTGTGTACGACCGTACGCATCGCTGTGTACGCTCGTACGCATGGGTTACGGACTGCTGGCGGGCGCCATCGTGGCGGAGATCCTCGCCACCACCTCGATGAAGTACAGCGACGGCTTCAGCAAGCTCTGGCCCTCGCTGGTCACCGGTGTCGGCTACCTGATCGCGTTCGCCCTCCTGGCGCAGGCGCTCAAGACGCTCCAGGTCGGCACCGCCTACGCCATCTGGTCGGGCGTCGGCACCGCGGCCGTCGCCGCCATCGGCTTCCTCTTCCTCGGCGAGAGCCTCAACGCCGCCAAGATCGCCGGGATCGTCCTCATCATCGCGGGGGTCGCCGTCCTCAACCTCGGCGGGGCGCACTGATGGCCCGCCCGCGGCGCCACGACCCCGAACGGCGCGAGCGGATCGTCGACGCGGCCCTCCGGGTGGCCGGACGGTCCGGCATCGCCGGGCTGAGCCACCGCACGGTCGCCGCCGAGGCCGACGTGCCCCTCGGCTCCACCACGTACCACTTCGCCTCCCTCGACGAACTCCTCGTCGCCGCGCTGCGCAAGGCCAACGAGGGCTTCGGCCGGCTGCTGCGGGAGACCCCGGGCCTCACCGCGCCGGACGTCGACCTGGCCACCGCCCTCGCCCGGCTCCTCGGCGCGTGGCTGGGCGGCGAACGCGCGCGCGTGGAGCTGGAGTACGAGCTCTACCTGGCCGCGCTGCGCCGCCCCGCCCTGCGCCCCGTCGCCGCCGAGTGGACCGAGAGCGTCACCGCCGCCCTCGCCTCCCGCACCGACCCCGTCACCGCCCGCGCCGTCGTCGCCCTCATGGACGGCATCTGCCTCCAGGTCCTGCTCACGGACGGCGCGTACGACGAGGAGTACGCGAGGCTCGTGCTGGCGCGGATCCTGGACGCGGGGCCGAAGGGAGCGTCACCGGCCTCGAAGGGGGCGGCCCGCGGGCCGAAGGGAGCGTCACCGGGGGTCTGAAGGAAGTGCCGAGACCGCCCTCCGGGGGTTCGTCGGAACGCCCTACGGGCTCGCCCGACACCTGAGACCGGTTGGCCCGGGCGGGGGCCCGCCCGTTAGGTTTTCCGTCATGACCACTGCTCCTCGCACCACCGGCGCCGTCGCCGCCGGCCTCGCCACCATCTCCGGCGACGGCACCGTTCTCGACACCTGGTTCCCCGCCCCCGAGCTGACCGAAGCGGCCGGCCCCGCCGGCACCGAGCGGCTCACCCCCGACGAGGCGGTGAACGCCCTCGGCGAGGGCGCCGCCAAGGCCCTCGGGGTGGACGCCCGCCGCGGCGTCGAGGTGGTCGCCGTCCGCACCGTGATCTCCTCGCTCGACGACAAGCCGCTCGACGCCCACGACGCCTACCTGCGCCTGCACCTGCTCAGCCACCGGCTGGTCAAGCCGCACGGCCAGAGCCTGGACGGCGTCTTCGGCCTGCTCGCCAACGTCGCCTGGACCTCGCTCGGCCCGGTCGCCGTCGACGACGTCGAGAAGGTGCGGCTCAACGCCCGCGCCGAGGGCCTGCACCTCCAGGTCACCTCGATCGACAAGTTCCCCCGCATGACCGACTACGTCGTGCCCGCCGGCGTCCGCGTCGCCGACGCCGACCGCGTCCGCCTCGGCGCCCACCTCGCCGCCGGCACCACCGTCATGCACGAGGGCTTCGTCAACTTCAACGCCGGCACCCTCGGCACCTCCATGGTCGAGGGCCGTATCTCCGCCGGCGTCGTCGTCGGCAACGGCTCCGACATCGGCGGCGGCGCCTCCACCATGGGCACCCTCTCCGGTGGCGGCAACGTCGTCATCTCGATCGGCGAGCGCTGCCTGATCGGCGCCGAGGCGGGCGTCGGCATCGCGCTGGGCGACGAGTGCGTCGTCGAGGCCGGCCTCTACGTCACCGCCGGCACCCGGATCACCATGCCCGACGGCCAGATCGTGAAGGCCCGCGAGCTCTCCGGCGCCTCGAACATCCTCTTCCGCCGCAACTCGGTCACCGGCACCGTCGAGGCCCGCCCGAACAACGCGGTCTGGGGCGGCCTCAACGACATCCTCCACAGCCACAACTGACCGGGCGCGCCCTGGGCCGGGCGGCCCCCTCGGCCGGATCTACACCGTCGACTCCGCCTGAACCAGCGCCTCGTACGCCTTCCGCAGCCCGTCGGCCGTCTCCCGGTCGGCGGGCTGCAGCGGTTCGCGCACCGTCCTGCCGAGGAGCGCCTTCACGGTGACCGTGCCGGGCAGGCCGGCGGCCATCATCAGCTCGGTGAGCGGCAGGTTCCGGGCGTGCAGGCGGGCCGCCCCGGCGGTGTCGCCCGCGTCGAAGGCGTCCAGGACCGCCCGCATCGGACGCGGCACCACGTTCGCGACCGTGCTGACGTATCCCGCGGCGCCGATCGCGTACAGCGGCAGGTTGAGCTCGTCGCAGCCGGAGTAGTAGGCGAGTTCGCTCTCCGCGATGACCCGCGCCGAACCCAGCAGGTCGTAGGAGCAGTCCTTCACCGCGACGATCCGCGGGTGCGCGGCGAGCCGCAGCATCGTCGCGGGCTCGACGCGGGTGCCGGTGCGGCCGGGGATGTCGTAGACCATGACCGGCAGCCCGGTCGCGTCCGCGACCTTCAGGAAGTGCGCCTCGACGGCCGCCTGGGGCGGTCGGCTGTAGTACGGGGTGACGACCAGCAGCCCGTCGGCCCCGGCCCGTTCGGCCTGCCGGGCCAGCTCCGCGGTGTGACGGGTGTCGGCGGTCCCGACGCCCGCGACGACGGACGGGCCGGGGCCGACCGCCTCCCGCACCGCGCGGACGAGCGCCGCCTTCTCGGCGTCGGTGGTGGTCGGGGACTCCCCGGTGGTCCCGCTGAGGACCAGACCGTCGCAGCCGTCCGCGACGAGACGCACGGCCAGCTCTCCCGCCCCGTCGAGGTCGAGCGCGCCGGACGGGGCGAACGGGGTGATCATCGCGCAGAGCGCGCGGCCGAAAGGACGTGCAGGAGTCATGCGACAAGTCTGGGCACACCCGACCATGTAGGTCCACTTAGACCTTCTTGGTTCGAGGGATAAGCGCTGCTGAAGGGTTCTGCCGGAGAGTACGCGTCCGCGCTAGAGCGTCCGCTTGAAGCCGTCGTGGCTGCGTGCGAAGCCCAGGGAGGCGTAGAAGCGATGGGCCTGTGTGCGCCGCTTGTCGCTGGTGAGCTGGACGAGCGCGCAGCCGCGCTCCCGCGCGCGTGCCGCCGCCCGCTCCATCAGCTCCCGGCCGAGGCCGCCGCCACGCCGGTCGGCCCTGATCCGGACCGCCTCGATCAGGGCCCGCTCGGCGCCGCCCCTGCCGAGCCCCGGGATGTACGTGGCCTGGAGGCAGCCCACGACGAGACCGTCGTCCACCAGGACCAGCATCTCGTTGCGCGGGTCGCCCTCGATGGCGGCGAAGGCCCGCTCGTACGCCTCGGTGACGGTGACCGAGGCGGGGTCCACGACCCGCTCCTCGTCGGCGAGCAGGGCCAGGACGGCGGGCAGTTCGGCGCGGGTGGCGGGGCGGAGGATCATGCCGGGAGTCTCGCACGGGGCGGAGGCTTGACCTCGACCAAGGTCGAGGTGTGACGGTGGAGGGGTCCGAGCCGATCACGGTCGAAGGAGTCCCGCATGAACGCCGTCGCACACCCCGACGCCCGCCCCGACCTCCACCGCCCCGGAGTGGGAGCCGTCCTCGTCAGCACCTGGCGGGTCGGCACCCCCGAGCGGCAGCGGGCCGCCGTCGAGGCCATCCGCACGGCCTGGGAGCGCAGGGAGTGGCCCGACCTGGGGCTGCTCTCGTACAGCGTCCACATCGGGACCGACGGGGACACGCTCCTGCACTACTCGCAGTGGACCGGGCAGAGCGCCTACGACGACTTCGTGCGCGCCTACCGCGACGACCGGAACGCCGAGATCGACGCGGCCGTCCCCGGCATCGAGCGGGTGGAGCTCCGCCGGTACGCGCCGGTCCACCGTTCCGCGGTCCGCGGCGGGACGGGCGCCGGGGAGCTGCCCGGGGTCGTCGTGGTCGTCGAGGCCGACTTCGACGGCCCAGGGGAGGGACGCCGGGAGGCGTGGGTGGACGCCGTCTTCGCCGCCCTCGACGAGGACACGGCGGCCGGGCGGGTGTCCGGCGGGATCAGCGGCCGGTTCCATCTGTCCGTCGACGGCGGCCGGGTCCTGAACTACGCCGAGTGGGAGAGCGAGCGGGCCCACGAGGAGTGGCTGGCCGACGACGGCCGGCAGGGCGAGGCGTGGCAGCGGGTGCACCACCACCCGGGGCTCACGGGCGGCCGGGTGCGGCGGTACACGCCCGCGCTCACTCTGAGCGCGGGCGTGTGACCGGGCCTCCCCCTACGGGCGGAAGCGCAGGACCTGCGGGTCGTGGTCGCTGTCCTGGTCGGCGAACTCGGCGTTGATGTGCACGCTGTCGTACTCGAAGTGGTGCACGCCCGGGCTGGTCAGGATCTGGTCGAGGACCTGGCTGTTGCCCTGGTAGACGTACGAGTAACGCTCGCTGCACGGCAGCGACTTCACGGCCGGGAACAGCGCGCCGCCGTCGGTCAGCGCCTGCGTCGTGCCGGAGAACTCGAAGTCGTTGATGTCACCGACGACGAGGACGTCGGCCTGCTTCTCCACCTTGACGATGTCCTTGACGAAGGCGTTGACCGCCTGCGCCTGGAGGAGTCGCTTCGCCTCGGAGGAGCGGGCCGGCGGCTGGTGGTGCGAGACGATGGACTCGTCGCCGCCCTTGGAACCGAAGTGGTTGGCGATCACGAAGACCGTGCGGCCGCGGAAGACGAACTCGCCCGCGAGCGGCTTGCGGCTGCTCTCCCAGGCGGCGTTGGCCGGGTCGATGCGGCCGGGGGAGAGGGTCAGCGCGGCGCGGCCCTTGGTCCCCGTGACGGCGGTGGCGGTGGTGGCGTCGCCGCCGGCGCGGTCGGTGAAGGAGACCCGCTCGGGGTTGAAGAGGAAGACCTGACGGATATTGCCGCCGGGCTCGCCGCCGTCCTTGCCGTTCTCGGGGTCGATCGAGCGCCAGTCGTACGCCGGGCCGCCGGCCGCGACGATCGCGTCGGTGAACTTCTTCACCGTCTGGTCGGCGGCGACCGTGCCGTCGTTCTTGGCGCCGTTGTTGTCCTGGATCTCCTCCAGGGCGACGATGTCGGGCGAGGCGAGGTTCTCGACGACCGCCTTCGCGAGCGCGTCGAACTTCTCCTGCGGGTCGCTCGGGTCGAGGTTCTCGACGTTGTACGTCGCCACGGCCAGCTCGTTCTTGTGCTGCTTGTCCGTGGTCTCGCGCTCCAGGCCGCGGTCGACGACCGTGCCCAGGGTGCGGGCGGTCAGCGTGTAGCCGCCGAACTGGTTGAAGTCGAGCGGGCCCTCGGTGGCGCCGGTCAGCCGGTCGCCGACGTTCGCCTTGGGGAAGGGCTGCTGGGCGAGCGGGGTCAGCGACTGGATCTGGAGCCGGCCGGTGTTCTGGGACTCGTACGAGCCGTAGACCGTGCCGCCGCGCCGGTTGGGGTTCTCCCAGGGCTTCACCGTCACCCACAGCTCCGCGTACGCGTCGGTGGCGCCGACCACGCGCGAGGAGCCGATCCGGACGTTGGTGCCCTCCAGGGACTCGTAGTAGTCCAGGGCGTACGTCTCGGGGTCCAGCGTCAGGCCGTTGACGGAGCCGCCGGCGGCCGGGTCGCCCTCGGGGGCGTACGCGTCGGGGACCGACCAGGCGGAGATCGTCACCGGGGCCGGGACCGGGTTGTCCTTCGAGACGACCGTGACGACCGGCTTCGAGATCTGCGTCAGCGACTGGTTGCCCGAGGTCAGACCGCCGGGAACGTACTCGGTGACGGTGCCGTTCACGCTGACCGCGTCGCCGACGGCGACGGTCGGGACGGAGCTCGTGAAGACGAACACGCCCTCGCTGGTGGCCGGGTTCGCGTCGGCCTCGGGGTCCTGGATCCAGAAGCCGCGCGAGCCGTAGGTGCGGACGCCGGTGACGATGCCCGTGACGCCGGTGACCTGCCGGCCGACGAGGGGGGAGACGCGGGTCGTGCCCTGGATGTCGTGGATGCGGACGCCCGCGGCGTCCTCCGCCGCGGCGCTGGACGAGCTCGCCAGCAGACCGGCGGCGAGGGCGGCCGCGACGACGGCGGAGACCGCGGCGGATCTCGGTATGGAGGAAGACATCAGAGGACTCCGAGGGTGCTTGGACGATCGGCAGAAGAATCTACGCGCGTCAATCTCTTGTGAGAGCAGTGGACTTGTCAAGAGTCGACGGGTGTACGAAGGCTGACGGATCGGTGAACCGCCGGACGGGCCCCCGGATGCGTCTACGCTGAGGACCGCTCTTTGAGCCCTTCACCATCACCCACGCACGCGTCGAGGAGACCCCCCAGATGTCAGCGGAGCACCCCACCCTTCCCCCCGTTCGGCTCCGTGCGGACGCGGAGCTGGCGCGGGACGCCCTGGCCGCCCCCCTCCTCGCCCACGCGGTACGGCTCGCCCGCTGGGCCGGCCCCGACACCCGGGTCGACGCCGGCGGCGAGCTCGTCGACGAGCAACTCCCCGAGGCCGTGGCGCTGCTGGGCCTCGACGACGTGGAGGACGGCGAGATCCTGGCCGGCGACGCCTGGCGGCTCGCCGTCGACACCGGCCTGGTGGACGTCGAGGACGGCACGGAGGACGAGGAGGCCGTGACCCCCGGCAGCGCCGGGCCCGGCGAGAACCTGGCGCTGGTCACGGGCGGTTCGCCGCAGGACGTGCTCGCGATCTGGCTGGACGGCTTCGACGCCGTCTTCGCCGACGCGGTCGCCCCCGTCCTCGACGACCTGGACGCGATCGTCGGCGACGACGGCGAGATCGACTTCGAGGCGCTCGACTGGGACCCCGAGGTCGAGGCCGACTTCCTGGAGGGCGTCCTCGGCAACCTCTACCTGCTGACCGTCAGCGAGGGCGGAGCCGGCGAGGGCCCCGTGCCGCTGCCCGCGCTCGCCGCGTCGATGATCGTCCCCGACGACATGGGCGAGCCCACCGACGACGTCCTGGAGCAGGTCTCGGACGCCATGATGCGGCTCGACGAGCAGTTCCGGCTCCTCGAACCGATCGGCCTCGTCGCCTACCGGCCCGTTGACGAGGCCCTGATGGCCGAGGAGGGCGAGGAGCCCGCGCCGCCGGTCGACGACGAGGACGTCTCCCGGTACGGCATGGTCCGGCTCACCCCGCTCGGCCTCTACGGCGTCCGGGCCCGCATGCTGGAGGCCGGCGTGGACGCGCCCGCCGTCGGCGATCTGGCCGAGAAGGGCGCCGACGCGCTCCTGGACGGGATCACCGGCTACCCGGAGGCCGCGGCGCGCGAGGAGACCGCCGCGTGGCTCGACGGCCGTGACGCCCTCACCGCCGCCCGTGAGCTGCTGGCCGCCGCGCGGGGCACCGACGCCGGCTCGCCGCTCCGCCGCCTCCACTGCCAGCAGACGCTCTCGCTGGTGGGCGCCGAGGCGGAGCCGGCCGTGCGCGAGGTCCTCGACGACCCCGAACTCGGCGGTCTGGCCCGGGTCTGGCTCGCCGAGCGGGGAGCGACGGACGTGCCCGCGCCCTCGGAGGCGATGATCTTCTGGCTTGCCGTGGACACCATCGCCGCCCAGCTCGACGCCGACGGCGACCTGGAGGAGCTCCAGGAGCTGATCGAGGGGCTGACCGGCCGCCACAGCGGCTTCTTCGAGACGGCCTGGCGGGTGGAGCACCCGGCGACGGCGGAGGTCCTGGAGGCGATGGGCCGGCTGCACCGCGACAAGGCGGCGGCGAAGGACGCCCGCAAGGCCGCGTTCAAGGCCCGCTCGCGCTCGGGCTCCTGACCCCCGGGCCCGCCGGGCGACGGGACGGCCGTCGCCCGCCGGGTCCCGGCCGTGCGGGGCGCGGGCGGTGTTCCCGTGGCGTTCAGCCGGTGTTCGCGGAGGCGCGCAAGGGTGGCCAGCGAGATTCGGCCATCACAGGGAGAACGCCACACATGCCCCTCAACCGCAGAGAGTTCACCAAGCAGTCCGCCGGCGCGGGCCTCGCCCTCACCGGTGTCGTCGGGGCCCTCGCCACCGCGCCCGAGGCGCTGGCCTCCGACGAGCCGGCCGCGCTCGGTGCCGGCCACGGCCACGGCCACGGGCATGACCACGGCCACGGCCGCGGTCTCGGCTACGGACCGCTCGTCTCCGACCCCGCGGGGATGCTCGCCCTGCCGGCCGGCTTCTCGTACCGCGTCGTCACCCACAGCGGCGTGACCCGCCTGGAGAGCGGCGAGTTCACGCCGTCCAACCACGACGGCACCGCCGCCTTCGCCGGCCCGCGCGGCACCACCTACCTGGTCAACAACCACGAGCTGAAGGGCCCCCGCGCCAAGTGGGAGCACCCCGTCCCGCTCACCGAGGGCCTGGTCTACGACCCCGCCGCCGCCGGCGGCTGCACGGTCGTCGAGGTGCACCGCGACGGCACCGTCGCCGAGTGGGTCGGCATCGCCGGCACCTCCACCAACTGCGCCGGCGGCCGCACCGCCTGGGGCACCTGGCTGACCGGCGAGGAGAACTCCGACCGCGCCGGCGTCAACGGCATGACCAAGGACCACGGCTACGTCTTCGAGGTCGACCCGCGCGACCGCCGCGCCAACCGCGATCCGAAGCCGGTCAAGGCATTCGGCCGCTACGACCACGAGGCCGTCGTCGTCGACCCCAAGCGGGGCCACGCCTACCTCACCGAGGACGCGTCCAACCCCAACGGCCTGCTCTTCCGCTGGACGCCGCCGGCGGGCTTCGAGCACGGCCGCGGCAGGCTCCGCACCCTCGCCGACGACGCCGGCGTGCTCCAGGCGTTCAAGTGCACGGACTCCGCGGGCCGGTTCGTGGACGACCTCTCCCGCGCCACCCGGATCGGCACCGTCTACGGCGTCGACTGGGTCGACGTCCCCGACCGCGACGCCCGCACCACCTCCGTCCGCAAGCAGTTCGCGGACGGCCAGGTCACCCGCGCCCGCAAGCTGGAGGGCATGTGGTGGGCCGACGGCGGCACCTACGTCGTCTCCTCCTACGCGCGCGAGGAGAGCCCGGGCGCCGCGCACGACGGCCAGGTGTGGTTCTACGACCCCAAGCGCCGCACCCTCACCCTCAAGGTGCTGCTCGGCGTGAACGCCGCCCCCGACGAGGACGGCGCCTTCGACGGTCCCGACAACATCACGGTCTCGCCGTACGGCGGGCTGGTCATCGCCGAGGACGGCGAGGGTGTCCAGCACCTCTTCGGTGCCACCGACTCCGGCCGCACCTACCCGATCGCCCGCAACGACCTCAACGGCAGCGAGTTCACCGGCGTGACCTTCTCCCCCGACGGCGACACGCTGTTCGCCAACATCCAGGACCCGGGCATCATGGTGGCGATCACCGGTCCGTGGCGCCGTCAGCCCCGCCGCTGAGGCCGAAACTGATCCCTGGTCAGCGCTCTGACTGACATCTAACATGTCAGTCCATGGACGCACTGCGGCCCGTGGGCCGGACCCTGCTGCGCGACCGGGCGTACGAGGCGCTGCGCGAGGCCATCGTGCGCGGCGACCTCGCCCCCGGCGCCGCGCTCAAGGACGCCGATCTCGCCGAACGGCTCGGGCTCTCGCGCGCACCCGTGCGCGAGGCCCTGGCCCGGCTGGGCGACGAGGGGCTCGTCGAGTCCAAGCCGCAGAGCTACACCCGGGTCACCCGGCCGGTCAGCCGGGTCGTCCGGGACGCCGCCTCGGTGGTCCGGGTGATGCACGAGCTCGCCGCCAGGACCGGCGTCCCCCTGCTGGGCCCCGAGGGCATCCGGGCCATGAGCGAGGCCAACGAGCGCTTCGCGGCCGCCGTGCGCGCCTCCGACGTCGAGGCCGCCCTGAGCGCCGACGACGAGCTGCACCAGGTCCTCGTCGTCGCCAGCGGCAACCACGCCGCCGCCGCCACCATCGCCCGGTACACCCCGCTGATCCGCCGCGTCGAGCGGCGGCTCTTCGGCGACTCCGGAAGCTGCGGGTCGGCCGAGCTGCACGCCCGGCTCATCGACGCCTGCGCCGCCGGGGACGCCGAGGAGGCGGTGCGGGTCACCACCGAGATATGGGCGGCGCTCGAACAGCTCGCGGACGACGCCATCGAGGTGGCCGAGGTCACCGGCATCCCGGCACCGGCCGAACCGCCCGCGCCCGCCGCGCCTCCCGTACTTCCCGGGCGCCCCTGAGGGGTGTCCCGGGACCGTCGCCCCAGCCGCCGCCACCCACCGGGAGCCGCCATGCCGATCACCGACTTCGAACGCTATCCGCTGCTCTTCGGGCCGTCCCCGGTCCACCCCCTCGAACGGCTCACCCACCACCTGGGCGGCGCGACGCTCTGGGCGAAGCGCGAGGACTGCAACTCCGGGGTGGCGTACGGCGGG
Source organism: Streptomyces sp. NPDC051180 (assembly GCF_040689545.1). Lineage (NCBI taxonomy): Bacteria > Bacillati > Actinomycetota > Actinomycetes > Kitasatosporales > Streptomycetaceae > Streptomyces > Streptomyces sp. NPDC051180. The sequence continues at coordinate 119,695 of NZ_JBFBBC010000002.1, read as the reverse complement.
AACAAGACCCGCAAACTGGAGTACCTGGTGGCCGACGCCCTCGCGCAGGGCTGCGACACCCTCGTCTCCATCGGCGGCGTCCAGTCCAACCACACCCGTCAGGTCGCCGCCGTCGCCGCCCGGGCGGGCCTGAAGTGCGTCCTCGTGCAGGAGAGCTGGGTCGACTGGCCCGACCCCGTCTACGACAAGGTCGGCAACATCCTCATCAGCCGCCTCGCCGGCGCCGACGTCCGCCTGGTCCGGGCGGGCTTCGGCATCGGCTTCAAGGAGAGCTGGGAGCAGGCCCTCCGGGAGGTGGAGGAGGGCGGCGGGAAGCCGTACGCGATCCCGGCGGGCGCTTCCGACCACCCGCTCGGCGGCCTCGGCTTCGCGAACTGGGCGTACGAGGTGGCCGAACAGGAGCGCGCGCTCGGCGTCTTCTTCGACACGGTGGTCGTCTGCTCGGTGACCGGCTCCACCCAGGCCGGCATGGTCGCGGGCTTCGCCGCGCTCGCCGAGGAGGGCGGGGCGGCCCGCCGGATCATCGGCGTCGACGCCTCCGCGAAGCCCGTCCCGACGCACGAGCAGATCACCCGGATCGCCCGGGACACCGCCGCCCTCATCGGCGTCGAGCGCGAGGTCACGGCGGACGACGTCGAGCTGGACGAGCGCTACCACGGCGGGGTGTACGGCATTCCGGACGAGGCCACCCTCGACGCGATGCGGCTCGCCGCCCGCACCGAGGGCATGGTCACGGACCCCGTCTACGAGGGGAAGTCGATGGCGGGACTGGTCGACCTGGTGGACCGCGGGGAGATCGGCCGGGACTCGACCGTGCTCTACGCCCACCTCGGCGGCCAGCCCGCCCTCAACGCCTACAGCGCCCTGTTCTAGACGCCGAGCCCCGGGGCCGGCCGCTCAGAGCGACTGGGCGGCCGGCTTCACCATGCCGCGGACGGTGCGGGACTTCACGAACTCGCCCATCGCCGTCATCTCCCACTCGCCGGAGAACTGCTTGATCAGCTTGGCCATCATCACGCCGGTCTGCGGCTCGGCGGTGGTGAGGTCGAAGCGGACCAGTTCCTCGCCCGTCGCCGCGTCGATGAGCCGGCAGTACGCCTTGGCCACCTCGGTGAACTTCTGGCCGGAGAAGGAGTTGACCGTGAAGACCAGGCCGGTGGCGTCGGCCGGGAGGCGGCCGAGGTCGACGACGATCACCTCGTCGTCGCCCGCGCCCTCGCCGGTGAGGTTGTCGCCGGAGTGCTTGATCGAGCCGTTCAGGATGGACAGCTTGCCGAAGTAGCAGCTGTCCAGGTGGTTGCGCTGCGGGCCGTACGCGATGACGGAGGCGTCCAGGTCGATGTCCTTGCCCCGGTAGGCCGGCTCCCAGCCCAGGCCCATCTTGACCTGGGAGAGCAGCGGGCGGCCGCCCTTGACCAGGGACACCGTCTGGTTCTTCTGGAGGCTGACGCGGCCCTTGTCCAGGTTGATCTTGCCCGTGGCGGCGGGGGCGGCGGCCGGGGGAGCGGGGGGCGCCGGCGGGGCGGCGATCCGCGGGTCCACCGGAGCGGCGGCAGGCGGGGCGACCGGCGGGGCGACCGGCGGGGCGACGGCGGCCGGGGCCGGGGCGGCGGCCGGCTCGTCGTCCACGGAGACGCCGAAGTCGGTCGCGATGCCGGCCAGCCCGTTCGCGTAGCCCTGGCCGACGGCGCGGGCCTTCCAGGCGCCGTTGCGCAGGTAGATCTCGACGACCACGAGCGCCGTCTCGGTGGCCAGCCGCGGCGGCGTGAACGTGGCCAGCACGCTGCCGTCGTCCGCGTTGCGCAGGGTCGCGGTGGGCTCGATGCCCTGGAAGGTCTGGCCCGCGGCGTCGGGGCTCGCCGTGACGACGATCCGCTCGATGCCGGCCGGGAGGGCGGAGGTGTCCACCAGGATGGCGTCGGGCGCGGTCCCGCCGCCGGAGCGGTAGGTGACACCGGGCCCGGCCGGCTGGTTGTAGAAGATGAAGTCGTCGTCCGAGCGGACCTTGCCGTCGGCGCCGAGCAGCAGGCCCGAGACGTCGAGCCGCACCGGGGCGGCGACGTCCACCGCCACGCGCGCGGCGGTGAGAGGGATGTTCGAGCCGGGGGTCATTGCGGTCATGCCAGGGCTAACGATCCGGCCCCCTTTGCCGTTCCCTTACCCGCGCCCGGTTCGGCCACCCTGGTTACGCGGATGGTTCCTGGCCTGCCGCTCGTTGCCGAAGCGGTACGAGCCGGTCCACCGGGCCATGACGAGCTGGGCGTCGCCCGTCTCCACCTCGGCCAGGAACTTCTCGGCGCGGCCGCCGCGCAGCACGCCCGCGGCGCGTCCCTGGTGGGTGAGGACGACGGACCCGTCCGGGCGTCGCTCGTAGGTGAATCCATGAGGTCGTGGCATGCCGGGCATCCTGCCGTTCCCGGTCAGATCCGTCATATGAATATTCTTTCGGTTCATGGGGACTGTGGGGGGCGGGGGCGCGGTGGGCGGGAGCTCGTTCCGGACGGGGGACGTCGACGAGGCGCGCGAGGAGCTCGACGCGCGGTACTACGCCAACCGGATGGACGTGGTCGAGGGGGAGGGGCGGCCCTTCGCGGCCCGCTTCGACACGGTGGCGCTCGGGCCGCTGGTCATCGGTGACCTGAGCTGCGGCGCCGACGTGCGGATGAGCTTCGGGGAGCTGGGCGCGTACCACCTGAACGCGCCGCTGAGCGGGACGATGGAGATGCGGCAGGGCGGTGGTCCCACGGTCGTCGCGACGCCCGCGGAGGCCCTGCTGCTCGACCCGGCCGGGGACACGTTCCTGGACCGGTGGAGCGGTGACTGCCGGACCCTGTCGGTGAAGGTCGGGGCGGCCGAGCTGGCCGACCGCCTGGAGCGGCTGATCGGCCGGAGCCCGAACGGGCCGCTCGCCTTCGCACCCCGGCTGGACATCAGCCGCGGCCCCGGGCTCAGCTGGGTGCGCTTCGCCCGGCAGGTCGCCTACGAGGCGCTGGCCGGGGAGGGTCTCGCCCGGCACGAGCTGGTCGCGCGGCCCCTGCAGGAGGCGCTCCTGAACGGGCTGCTGCTGGCCGCGGACCACCCCTGGCGCGAGGCGCTCGCCCACCCGGGGGAGCCGCTCCGCCCGGCCCCGGTCAAGCGGGCGATGGACGCGGTGCGGGAGCGTCCGGAGCACCCGTTCACCACCACGGAGCTCGCGGCCCTGTCCCGGGTGAGCGTGCGGCGCCTGCAGGAGTCCTTCCGGGAGTACGTCGGGATGTCGCCGATGGCGTACGTCCGCGAGGTCCGTCTCGACCGGGTCCGCGAGGAGCTGAGGGCGGCCGACCCGGACGAGACCGGTGTGAGCGAGGTGGCCTGGCGCTGGGGCTTCGGCCACCAGGGGCGGTTCGCCGCGCGCTACCGGGAGAAGTTCGGCGAGACGCCCTCGCGCACGCTGCGGGGCCGCTGACCGGGGGGCGCGCAACGTGTCGGCCGATGGCTCGCGAACGCTGCCGTACGGGGCCGGTTCCGCTGCGGATTCCGGGCCGTACCCCTGCTCCGAGCTGGGCGGGAGCAAAACACGCGCCCCCTGTGCGCCGGGGGCGCACCACCGCGCATTCATTCGTCGCGCATTCCGGACAGCTGCCGCGTTCCGCGGCTCGCGACGATCTTCGCCCCGGCCTACGGTGGACAGGTCCGGTCAGCCAGCGCGCGCCGTGACCCGGGCCCCGGCCGGCTCCCCCGTATCAGTCCGGCCGGGTCCTGCGTACCCCCGTCCCCGAGGTACGCGCCCGGTGGACACGCCCCCGGCCGCCCGCCGCTCAGTGCGGCCACCGGGGCGGGTCCACGCAGAAGTGGCCGCCGAGGTAGAGGTCGTCGGCGCTGCCCTCGGCCGGGAGGCCCTTCTCCGCGACCAGCTTCTCCGCGTACGCCTCCGAGTCGTCCTGCGGATCGAAGCCGAGTGCCCGCGCGGTGCCGAGGTCCCACCACGCGCGCGTGTTCGCCGAGGAGCCGTACACCACGGTGTGGGCCACGTCCCGGGCGGTGAGCGCGGCGTGCAGCAGCCGGGCGCAGTCGGCGGGGCTCAGCCACATCGACAGCATCCGCACGGAGGTGGGCTCGGGGAAGCAGGAGCCGATGCGGACGGAGACCGACTCGACCCCGTGCAGGTCCCAGTAGAGCTGCGCCAGGTCCTCGCCGAAGCACTTGGAGAGGCCGTAGAAGGTGTCGGGGCGGTGCGGGGTGCCGACGGGGACCGGCGGCTCGCCCTCGCGCGGGCGCCGGGTGAAGCCGACGGCGTGGTTGCTGGAGGCGAACACCACCCGCCGGACGCCCTCTTCGCGGGCGGCCTCGTAGAGGTGGTGGGTCCCGGCGATGTTGGCGGCCATGATCTTCTCGAAGTCCGCCTCCAGGGAGATGCCCGCCAGGTGCACGATCGCGTCCACGCCGCGGACCGCCTCGCGCACCGCGGCGCGGTCCGCGAGGTCGGCGACGATCGCCTCCGGCTCCCCGGGAACGGGGACGACGTCGAGGAGGCGGAGCGCGTAGCCGTACGGGGGCAGCAGCTCCCGCATCAGCGTGCCGACGCCCCCGGCGGCGCCGGTGAGCAGGACGGTGCGGGGTGCGGACATGGAGCGGGTCTCCTCCGTCGAGTGGCATGCGGATGCGTGTCGTTCACAACCATGGACACGCTAGGGAGCCGTCCGACGGAGCGTCAAGAGTCGGTGATCCGCGGCGTTCCCTTCTTGACCGGTCTTCCTGGCTGATCTAGCGTGCCTGACGGCACTGTTCAAGAATATGGATGACAGTCATAACCGTGCACAGAGATCGTGTACGACGGACTTCCCTGGGAGCGCCCGTGTCCACTGCCCCGCTCGCCGGCCGGCTCGACGGCCTGCTCTTCTTCCCCGTCACCGCCTTCGCGCCGGACGGCTCCGTCGACCTCGACGTCTTCCGCGCCCACGTCCGGGCCGGCGTCGACGCGGGCGCCGCGGCCGTGTTCGCCTGCTGCGGCACCGGCGAGTTCCACGCCCTCACCCCCGAGGAGTTCCGGGACTGCGTCGCCGCCGCCGTCGAGGAGACCGCCGGCCGCGTCCCCGTCGTCGCGGGCACCGGCTACGGCACCGCGCTGGCCGTCGCGTACGCCCGCCTCGCCGAGGAGGCGGGCGCCGACGGCCTCCTCGCCATGCCCCCGTACCTCGTCGTCCCCGACCAGGACGGGCTGCTCCGCCACTACACCCGGCTCGCCGCCGCCACCTCGCTCGACGTGATCGTCTACCAGCGGGACAACGCGATCCTCACCCCGGCCACCGCCGTCGCCCTCGCCCGCACCGACGGCGTCATCGGCCTCAAGGACGGCCACGGCGACCTCGGCCTCATGCAGCGGATCGTCAGCGCCGTCCGCGCCGAGGGCCTCGACCTGCTGTACTTCAACGGCCTGCCGACCGCCGAACTCACCGGCGCCGCCTACCGGTCCATCGGCGTCACCCTCTACTCCTCCGCCGTGTTCTGCTTCGCCCCCGACCTCGCCCTCGCCTTCCACCGGGCCCTCGCCGCCGGCGACGACGCCACCGTCGACCTGCTCGTCGACGGCTTCTTCCGGCCCCTCGTCGAACTCCGCGACCAGGGGCGCGGATACGCCGTCTCGCTCGTCAAGGCGGCCGTGCGGATGGGCGGTCTGGACGTCGGCGAGGTGCGGCCGCCGCTCAGCGAGCCCGCCCCCGCGCACCTGCGGGAGCTCGCCCTGCTCGTCGAGCGCGGCCGGGCCCTCCTCAAGGAGGCCGGCGCGTGAGGGCGGGCGCGTTCGTCTACCCCTGGGACGTCGACGGCGACCCCGCCGCGCCCGGACTCCTCGCCGGCCTCGGGCTCGCCCAGGTCACCCTCGCCGCCGCCTACCACTCCACCCGGGCGCTGAGCCCCCGTCACCCGGCGCACCGGATCGTCACCGCCGAGCACGCCGCCGTCCTCTACCCGCCCGACCCCGACCGATGGGCCGGCCGCGCGCTCCGCCCGTACCCGGCGGGGGAGTGGGCCCCCGGCGACGCCTACGGGCGGGCCGCCGACGCCCTCGCCGGCACCGGCATCGAGGTGCACAGCTGGGTCGTCCTCGCCCACAACTCCCGCCTCGGGGCGGAGCATCCGGAGACCTCCGTCGTCAACGCCTACGGCGACCGCTACCCCTGGGCGCCCTGCATCGCCCGGCCCGACGTCCGCGCCCTCCTCGTCGGCCTGGCCGCCGAGGCCGCCGTACGGCCCGGCGCGGCCGGCACCGAACTGGAGTCCTGCGGCTGGTACGGCCTCGCGCACCTGCACGCCCACGACAAGACCGGCGGGGTCGCGCTCGGCGAGCGCGAGCAGTACCTGATGTCGCTCTGCTTCTGCCCGGCCTGCCGACAGGGCTACGGGAACGGCGGCGCCGACCCGGACGAGCTGGCCGCCGCCGTGCGCGGGGCCCTGGCACCCGTCTGGGCCGGCGCGGGCCCGGCGGGCGGCCTCGGCGCCCTGGAGGCCCCCGTCCTGGCCTGGCGCGCCGGGACCGCCCGTACCTTCCAGGAGGCCGCGGTCGCCGCCGTACGGGCCGCCGCCCCGCCCGGCTTCCGGGTCCTGCTGCACGCCGACCCCGACCCGTACCGCTGCGGCGCCGACGCGGGCACCGACCCGGCGCACGTCCTGGGCCTCGCCGACGGCGTGGTCGCCCGGCCGCCGAGGATCGCCGACTTCGCGGCCCACGCCCGTCCCGGCGCCGTCCTCGCCGCCAACCTCTCCGTCGTCGGCGGCATGGGCGGCGCCCCGGAGCGTCTCGCCGACGACGCCGTACGGGCCCGGACCGCGGGCGCGACCGAACTCCGGCTCTACCACGCCGGCCTGGCCTCGGACGCCGACCTGACCGCCGTCCGGACGGCGCTGCGGACCCTGGGCGGGAGGCTCTAGGCGGCGTCCTGCGCCTGCGCGGCCGTCGAGCGGCGCTCGGCGCGGCGGCGGCGCCAGGCGAGGGCGAAGCCGACCGAGGCGAGCATCAGGGGGACGGCGGACCAGGCCGTGAGGGAGGCCAGCCACGCGGGGTTGAGCGGTGACGTCATGCCGCTGGTGTACTGGCAGGTGGCCTGCGGCGGGAGGAAGGAGACCTCCAGTGTCCTGGGCGGATGGCTGCCCCAGCCGCCGCCGGCGGAACACGCCGAGGACGGGCCCGCGAGCAGCTTCCAGCCCGCCAGGGCGTACAGCAGCGGGAAGGCCGAGCCGGTCACGAAGAGGGCCGACGCGGTCCGGTTCAGTTTCCGGGCCCGGGTCGTCGACCGGACCCACGGGGCGCCGGGGCGCGGTTCGAACCACTCGGCGACCAGGGCGGTGAACAGGCAGGTGAGCAGGGCGGCCAAGGCGAGCGTGAGGAGCGGTCCGAGGACGACCCAGGAGTCCAGGGAGGAGACGTCGCCGCCCTCGAACTCGCAGACGGTGGCCGGCGGGAACGCCTCGTACCGCGTCCGCAGCAGGGCGCCGGGGCCTCGGGTCAGCCCGTGCATGCACTGCTCGTCGTACTCCAGCATGGACAGCAGTGCCAGGCCCGAGCCGATCACCACCACGCCGAACGAGATCCCCGCCGCGGCCCACAGGCCGCTCGTCCGGTAGGCGCCGTACGTACGCGTGTGTGACATCCGCGCACCCTAACCGACGCCCCGCGAGGGTTCGTTCAGACCTCGTCGGTCCCCCCGAGCGCGGACAGCAGCCGCTGCGTCGAGGCGCGGGTGTCCGCCACGTGGGCCCGGGCGAGCGCCTCCGCACCGTCCTCGTCGCGGTCGCGGACCGCCGCGTAGAGCCGCTCGTGCGCCCCGCACATCGGCTCGCCGTCCGACTGGGCCGAGGTGAGCCGGAAGAGGCGGCGCAGGCGGGAGTCGAGCGGGGCCATCAGGTCCACCAGGAGCGGGTTGCCGGAGAGTTCGACGATCCGCCGGTGGAAGTCGGCGTTGAGGGAGACCGCCTCGCGCAGGCGGCCGGCCTCCGCCGCCTTCCGGGCGCGGGCCAGGAGCCGCTCCAGGTCGCGCAGTTGCACCGGGGTGGCGTGCCGTGCGGCGAGCCGGGCGGCGAGGCCCTCCAGGTTCTCCCGCACGTCGAAGAGGTACTCGGCGTCGCGCGGGCCGAAGTCCGCCACCACCGAGCCCCGGCGCGGCTGCACCGAGAGGAAGCCCTCCGACTCCAGTCGCTGCATGGCCTCGCGCACCGGCACGCGGGAGACCCGCAGCTCCTCGGCGATCTCGCGTTCCACCAGCCGCATCCCCGCCGGGTACTCCGCCTCGATGATCCGCTCGCGCAGCTCCACGTACACGCGCTCGCGCAGGGACGGGTGGGTGTCCCCGATGGCCGAGCTGCGGGCGGCGGGGCGGGGGGTGGTCATCGGGGCGGCTCCAGTCGGGATGTGCGGGGGCGGTGGTCCCCCGATCCTCGCAGACCGGCGGGGGGCCGGCGAAGTACGGGGCCGGAACCCGTTGCCTGGTATTCGGTATACCAGCTAGGTTGGCGCCGCGCCGCGGTCACCAGGGGGATTCCGCCAGGGATCACGTCCGGTGCCCGAGGCATAGGCAAGGAGAGAGACCCATGAACGAACCCACCGCCCTGATCGGGGCGACCCTGCCCGACGGCCGAACCGCCGACGTCCACCTCCGCCACGGACGGGTGCGCGCCGTCGAGGACCACCTCCCCGGCCGCCCGGCCCCCGCGGGCGCCCTCCGCCTCGGCGGCGCGCTCCTGCTGCCCGCGCTCGTCGACGGCCACGCCCACCTCGACAAGACCCTCCTCGGCGGGCCCTGGCGGCCCCACCACGCCACCGCCACCCTGCGGGAGCAGATCGCCGCCGAACGCGCCTCGCGCCGCGCCGCCGACGTGCCCGTCGCCGACCGGGCCGCCGCCCTCGCCCGCCGGATGGTCTCCCTCGGCACCGGCCACGTCCGCTCGCACGTCGACGTCGACCCGGACACCGGCCTCGACCACCTGCACGCCCTCCTCGGCGTCCGCGAGGACTTCCGCGACCGGCTCGGCATCCAGCTGGTGGCCTTCCCGCAGAGCGGCGTCGTCACCGCGCCCGGCGTCGCAGACCTCCTCGACGCGGCCCTCGCCGACGGCGCCGACCTCATCGGCGGACTCGACCCGGTGGGCTTCGACGGCGACGCCGCCGGCCAGCTCGACACGGTCTTCGGCCTCGCCGAGCGCCACGGCAAGGGCATCGACCTGCACCTCCACGACGGCGGCGAGACCGGCACCGCCCAGCTGCGGGACATCGCCGCCCGCACCGCCGCCCTCGGACTCGGCGGCCGGGTGGCCGTCAGCCACGCCTACGCGCTCGGCGACGTCGACGCCCGCGAACTCGCCCGCACCGCCGCCGTCCTGGCCGCCGCCGGCGTCGCCGTCATGACCAACGGACCCAGCGGCCCGATGCCGCCCGTCCTCCGCCTGCGCGAACTCGGCGTCCGGGTCTTCGCCGGCTCCGACAACATCCGCGACACCTGGTGGCCCTACGGCACCGCCGACATGCTCGAACGCGCCACCGTCATCGGCCTCAGGGCCGGACTCATGACCGACCCCGAACTCCGCACCGCCGCCTCCCTCGTCACGGGCGAGGCGGCCGCCGCGCTCGGCCTCGACGACTACGGCCTCGCCCCCGGCGCCCGCGCCGACCTCGTCGCCGTCGCGGCGGGCTCCGTCCCGGAGGCCGTCGCCGCGCACCCCCGCCGGCTGCTCGTGCTGCACGCCGGACGGATCGTCGGCCCCTTCGCCGACGACACCTACCCCACCGTCGTCCCGTCCGCCGGAGGAACCGGATGAGCACCGACACCACGCCCCGCACCACCGCACCGGCGCCGGCGGCCGAGCAGCTCGCCGCAGGCCGGATCGGCACCTTCGACCTGGTCTTCTTCGTCGTGGCCGCCGCCGCGCCGCTCACCGTCCTCGCCGGCGTCGCGCCCTTCGCCATCGGCATCGGCGGCCCCGGCGCCCCGCTCGCCTACCTCGTCTCCGGCGCCCTGCTCGCCCTCTTCGCGGCCGGCTTCACCGCGATGAGCCTGCACGTCCGCAACGCGGGCGCCTTCTACGCGTACGTCGCCCACGGCCTCGGCCGCACCCTCGGCGTCGGCACCGCCTACGTCGCCGTGGTCTCGTACAACCTCGTCACCCCCGGCGTCGCCGCCGCCTTCGGCTACTTCGCCGCCGGCTCGATCCGCGACGCCACCGGTACGGACGTCCCGTGGTGGCTGCTCTCCGGGCTCTGCGTCCTGGGCGTCGGCGTCCTCGGCTGGCTGAAGGTCACCCTCAGCGCCAAGGTCCTGGGCATCGCCCTGGTCCTGGAGGTCCTGGCGCTCGTCGTGATGGACGCCGGCATCCTCGGCGAGCGCGGCGCCGCCGCCCTCGACACCGCCTCCTTCGCGCCCTCCACCCTCGCCGCCGGTGGTGTCGCGGGCATGTTCGTCCTGGTCATCGGCGCCTTCACCGGCTTCGAGGCCACCGCGATCTTCGCCGAGGAGGTGCGCGAGCCGCGCCGGACCGTGCCCCGGGCCACCTTCATCGCGATCGGCTTCCTCGCCGTCTTCTACGCCGCCGGCTGCTGGCTGATCATGGGCGCCTTCGGCACCGACGAGGCCGTCGCGCTCGCCCGCGCCGCCGACGGACCCGAACTGACCTTCCGGGCCGCCGAGCTGTTCGCCGGACCCTGGCTGGCGGACGCCATGCACGGGCTCATCGTGGTCAGCGCCTTCGCCGCCACCCTCGCCTTCCACAACGCCGCCGCCCGCTACCTCTACGCCCTCGGCCGCGAGGGGCTGCTGCCCCGCCGGCTCGGCCGGGTCTCCGGCCGGCACGGCTCGCCCGGCGGCGCCGTCGTCGCCCAGACCGGCTTCAACCTCGCCGTCGTCGCGGCCGGGGCGCTCCTCGCCGCCGACCCGTACGGCGAGGTCTTCCTCTGGACCAACAGCGTCGGCGTCCTCGGCATCATGGGCATGCAGGCCCTCGCCGCGCTCGCCGTCTGGTCCTACTTCCGCCGCGACCGCAAGGGCCTCTCCGCCGCCCGGGTCGTCTGGGCGCCGCTCGTCTCCTGCGCCGGCCTCGCGGTCCTCACGGTCCTCGCCGTGCTCCACTTCGACCTCCTCACCGGCCGCACCGGCGCCGTGAACACCGCGCTCCTCGTCCCCCTCCCGCTCGTCCTCGTCGCCGGCCTCCTCGTCGCCCTCCGCATCCGCCGCACGGACCCGGACCGCTACGCCTCGCTGACCACGGTGGACGTGGAGCGCGACTGAGCCGTACGGCCCCGAGGGGGCGTCCCGCCGACGGGACGCCCCCTCGGGGCCGGCGCGCGTACCGCCGTTCAGACCAGGCGGCCGTCCCTGGCCACCACCCGGCCCGCGCGGACGACCAGGTCGCGGCGGGGGACGTCGACGACGGTCTGGGGGACGCACTCGGCGTCGAGGAGCATGAAGTCGGCCGGGGAGCCGGGCAGGAGGTCGGCCTTCGGGAGACCGAGCAGAGCGGCGCCGCCGTGCGCGGCGAGCTCGAAGCAGGCTTCGAGATCCTCGTCGAGGCGCAGGTCGAGGGCCCAGGCGGCGAGCCAGGCGCGGTGGAGCATGTCGGCGTCGCCGAACGGGCTCCAGCTGTCGCGGACGCCGTCGGAGCCGAGACCGACGCGGACGCCGCGCTCGGCGAGGCGGCGGAACGGCAGGATCGTGGTGGCCGAGAGGGCGACCGTGGTGAGGGCGACACCGGACTCCGCCAGCAGGTCGGCCGTGTCGTCCAGGTCCCGGTCGGAGAGGCCGGCGACCGCGAAGGCGTGGGCCACGCTCACCCGGCCCCGCAGACCGAGGGCGCGGGTGCGGGCGGCGATGTCCCGCAGCGGGGCGAGACCCTGTTCGCCGCGGTCGTGGAGGTGGATGTCGAGCCCCAGCCCGTGCTTCTCGGCGAGGGCGAAGACCGTGCCCAGCTGGTCGCCGTCGTGGCCGCCGTCCGCGTCGAACCCCGCCGGGTCGATGCCGCCGACGTGGGTGACGAGCCCGCTCGCCGCCGCCTCCGCGAGGAGCTCGGCCACCCCCGGGGTCCGGACGACGCCGTGCTGCGGGAAGGCGACCAGCTCCACGTCGACGATCCCGGCGAGCTTACCGGCGGCCTCGGCGACGCCCTCGACGCCGGAGAGCCCGTAGGCCGGGGCCACGTCCGCGTGGGCGCGCATCGCCCGGGTGCCCTGCGCCGCCGCGTGGGACATCAGCCGCAGGGCGCGCTCTCCCACCGGCGTCGGCAGGGCGCGGGCCAGCTCCACGTCGCCCGCCACGTACGCGGCGATGCCGTGGGCGGGGCGCCTGCTGTGCCAGGGCTCGCCCCAGGAGGTCTTGTCCGGGTGGATGTGGGCGTCGACCAGTGTCGGCAGGGCCAGCCGCCCGCCGCCGTCGACCCGCTCGACGGCGGCGCCCTCCGGGACCTCGCCCACGAGCAGTCCGTCCACCGCGATCAGGTCGCGGGCCGGGCCGCCGTGCGGGCGGACGTCGTGGAACAGGGTCGCGGTGCGGGGCGGCGGGGTCACGTGAGTCTCCTCGGAGTGCGCGGCGGCAGGGGCGGAACGATGCCGGGATCTGGTATACCACGGGCTTGCGCGGTCACCGCCGTACCGCCCCTCACCAGGCCAGATCCTCCAGCGCGTCCAGATCGGGCACCGCCATCGCCACCGGCTCCGCGTCGCCCGGGTCCACCCGCAGCTCGGCCCAGATCGTCTTGCCGCGCCGCGCGTAGCGGGTCCCCCACCGGTCCGCGTACTGCGCGACCAGGTACAGCCCGCGCCCGCCCTCGTCTGTCGTCGCCGCGTGCCGCAGATGCGGGGACGTGCTGCTGCCGTCGGACACCTCGCAGATCAGCGTCCGGTCGTGCAGCAGCCGGACCCGCACCGGATCCGCCCCGTACCGCACCGCGTTCGTGATCAGCTCGCTGAGGACCAGCTCCGCCGAGAACGCGAGCTTCTCCAGCCCCCACTCCGCCAGCTTCTCCGCCGCCGCGTTCCGCACCGGGGAGACCGCCGACGGGTCCCGCGGCACCTCCCACTCCGCGATCCGCCCCCGGTCGAGCAGCCGGGTCCGCGCCACGAGCAGCGCGATGTCGTCACGGGGCGTGGCCGAGAGCAGCGTCGCGAGGACGTCCGCGCAGGTCTGCTCCGGCGACCGCTCGCGGCGCGCCAGCGTCGACCGCAGCAGCCCCAGACCGGCGTCCATGTCCCGCCCGTGGTCCTCCAGGAGCCCGTCCGTGAACATCACCAGCGTGCTGCCCTCCGGCAGCCGCACCTCCGTCGCCTCGAACGGCACGTCGCCCAGCCCGAGCCCCAGCGGCAGCCCCGGCGGCACCGCGGGGAACTCGACCCGGCCCTCGGGGGTCACCAGCGCCGGGCCCGGGTGTCCGGCACTGGCCATCGTGCACAGCCCCGACGCGGGATCGTAGATCGCGTACAGGCAGGTCGCGCCGGTGATGCCCTCGTCCCGCCGGGAGACCTCGGCGTCCGGCCCCTCCGGATCGCGGTCCTCGATCCGGCCCGTCAGCTCGTCGAGATGGCCCAGGAGCTCCTCCGGCGGCACGTCGAGGGTGGAGAAGTTGTGCACCGCCGTCCGCAGCCGCCCCATCGTCGCCGCCGCGTGCAGCCCGTGCCCCACCACGTCGCCCACCACCAGCGCCACCCGCGCCCCCGGCAGCGGGATCACGTCGAACCAGTCGCCGCCCACCCCGGCCTTCGCCGGCAGATAGCGGTACGCCACCTCCACCGCGCTCTGGTCCGGCAGCACCCGCGGCAGCAGGCTCCGCTGGAGCGTCACCGCCATCGCGTGCTCCCGGGTGAACCGGCGCGCGTTGTCGATCGCCACCGCCGCCCGCGCCGCCAGCTCCTCCGCGAACGACAGGTCCTCGTCCCCGAACGGCTCCGGGGTGTCCGCCCGCCAGAAGTTCGCCATCCCGAGGACCACCCCCCGGGCCAGCAGCGGCACCGTCAGCAGCGAGTGCATCCCGTACGCCAGGGCCCGTGCCGCGCCCTCCGGGTCCTGCGCCCGCCAGCCGTCCGCCGAGGCGAGCTCCGCCTGCACCACCGCGTGCCCGGCGTTCAGGGCCCGGCCCATCGGGGTGCTCGGGACGTCGAAGCGGATGGTGTCCCCGACCGGCTGGAGCGGCTGGTCCGGCCGCAGCCCGCTCATCGCCGTCCGCCGCAGTTCGGTGATGGCCGCCGCCGGCGGCTCCTCCCCGCGCAGCACCGGCTCCAGCAGCTCCACCGTGGCGAAGTCGGCGAACCGCGGCACCGCCACCTCCGCCAGCTCCTCCGCGGTCCGCACCACCTCCAGGGTCGTACCGATCCGCACCCCCGCCTCGTACAGCAGCTGGAGCCGGCCCCGGGCCACCGCGGCCCGGCCCGTCACGGCCGCCAGCTCGGTCGTGTCCCGCATCGTCATGACGGACCCGGACGCCGCCCCGTCCGTGACCGTGGGCCGCACGCTCACCGCGATCAGCCGGTCGCCCGCCCGGTGCACCTCGTCCGTCGCCGACCGCCCCGACTCCAACAGCTCCACCGTCCGCGCGTCGAGGCCCAGCTCCGAGACGTGCCGCCGTTCCGCGTCCGCCCCGAGCCCGAGCAGCCGGCGGGCCTCGTCGTTGGCCAGCAGCAGCCGGTGGTCGGAACCCATGATCAGCACGCCCTCGCGGACCGCGTGCAGCACCGCCTCGTGGTGCTCCTTCATCCGGGTCATCTCCGTCGGCCCCAGACCGTGCGTCTGGCGCCGCAGCCGCCGGCTCACCAGGGCCGCCCCGCCCACCGCGATGGCCAGGGCGCCGCCCGCGGCGCCGACGAGCAGCGGCAGCCGTCGCTCCACCGCGTGCGAGATGCTCTCCACCTCGATGCCGCTGGTGACCATGCCGACGATCCGGCCCCGCTCGTCCACCACCGGGACCACGGCCCGTACGGCGTCGTTCGGCGCGCCCCGGAACAGTTCGGTGAACGTCTCGCCGTCCACCGAGGCCCGCGAGAGGTCCCCGGTCGCCTTCCGGCCGATCAGACCGGGCTCCGAGTCGGTGTACCGCACGCCGGCGGGGCTCAGCACCGAGACGAAGTCGACGCCCGTGGCCCGCCGGGTCGCCTCGGCCCGCGCCTGGAGTTCCGCCGTCGGGTCGGGGGAGGCCAGCGCCGCGTCGATGCCGGGGGCGTGGGCGAAGCCCTCGGCGACCGCGAGGGAGCGGATCCGCGCGTCCCGCTCGGTGTCCCGGCGCGCCTCGTGGAAGGTGATGAAGGTCGCCGCGGCGATCACCAGGAGCGCGATCAGCGCCTCCAGGACGAAGACCTGCCCGGCGACGCTCCGCAGCCCCGTCGCCCGTTCGCCGCGCCCCTTCCCGGACGCCCGGCCGCGGCGTCCGCCCCGGCCCGCGGCGGGGCCGTCCCGGGCGGTCATCCCGTGCTCCGGGCGATCAGCAGCGCCACGTCGTCGGGGGCGCCCGGCCGGCGCAGCGCACGCAGCAGCAGGTCGCAGGTCTCCTCCAGGGGGCCGCGCGCCTCGTCGAGGAGGCCCACCAGCAGCGCCAGCCGGTCGTCGATCGCATCGTGGCGGGTCTCGATCAGCCCGTCGGTGTACAGCACCAGCCGGTCCCCGGGGCGGAACGTCACCCGGGCCGTGCGGAACGTGCCTCCGCCGACTCCCAGCGGGACACCCGTCGAGAGCCGCACCAGCTCCGCCGGGCCGTCCGCCGGCACCCGCACGGGTGGGAGATGGCCCGCGTTCGCGATCCGGCACCGGCCCCGGGCGGGGTCGTGCACGGCGAAGAGACACGTCGCGATGTAGTGCTCGAGGCCCGCCGTGATCCGGTCCAGATGCCGCAGCACCTGCGCGGGGGAGAGGTCCAGGTCGGCGAACGCGCAGGTCGCGGTGCGCAGCCGGCCCATGGTCGCGGCCGCGTCGATCCCGCTGCCCATCACGTCCCCGACCACCAGCGCCGTCTTCTCGTCGGGCAGCGGGATCACGTCGTACCAGTCGCCGCCGACCTCGCTCGACGCCTGCGCCGGCTGGTAGCGGGCCGCGATCTCCAGGCCCGCCAGCTCCGGCGGCGCTCCCGGCAGCAGACTGCGCTGGAGCGTCACCGCCGAGTTCCGCACGCTCTGGTACCAGCGGGCGTTGTCGATGCTGACCGCGGCCCGGGCCGCCAGCTCGGTCGCGAGCAGCACGTCGTCACCGTCGAACGGCAGCGCGTTGCGGTCCCGCTTCATGTCGAGCGCCCCGAGCACCTCGCCGCGCGCGATGAGCGGCACCGCGAGGTACGAGTGGACCCCGGCCCGCTCCAGCAGCTCCGCCGCCTGGGGGCTCCGCGCGATGCGCGCCAGGTCACCGGGGCCGACGTGCTCCACCAGGACCGGCAGGCCGGTGTGCACACAGCGGGTGACCAGCCGGTCCGCCCCGTACATGGCGACCGCCCCGGGCGGGTCCGCCGCCGGCAGTGCGTCCGTCCGGCCGGCGGCCTTCACCGCGAGCGCGCGGAACAGCTCCGGCCCCTCCTCGGGCGCGCCCGGTCTGCGCAACGCGAGCACCGAGTCCAGCACGTCCACGGCGGCGATGTCCGCCAGCTCGGGAACGACCACCGAGGCCAGTTCGTCGGCGGTCCGCTCCACCTCCAGGGTGGTGCCCACCCGGGCGGAGGCGTCCGCGATCAGCGCGAGCCGCCGCCGGGACCGGTCCGCCGCCGCGTCCGCCCGGCGCCGCTCGGTCACGTCGATCACCGACACCGCGACCCCCAGGACGCGGCCCTCGGCCCCTTCGAGCCGGGACAGCGACACCGACCAGGCGTGGTCGTGGTCCGGGTCGGCCGGCGTCCGCCCCGTGGTGGGGTGGTCGAGCAGCGGCCTGCCGGTGGCGAGCACGGTGCGCAGCGCCGCCTCCAGGCCGCCGGTGTCGAGCTGAGGCAGGACGTCGCCGACCCGCCGTCCCACGTGCAGGGCGGCCGGGACGCCGTTGATCCGTTCCAGGGCGGGGTTCACCAGGACGTAGCGCAGCTCCGGGTCGAGCAGGGCGAGGCCGACGGGCGACTGCGAGACCAGCCGGTCGGAGAGGGCCAGCTCGGTCTCCACCCGCTCCACGGCGGTCCGGTCGGCGGCGATCCCGAGCGCGTACAGGTCGCCCCGGTCGTCGGTGAGCCGCATGTTGCGGAACTCCACCTGCCGCTCGGTCCCGTCCTTGTGCCGTACGGGAAAGGTGCCCGACCAGGCCGTGCCGCCGTGCAGCACCTCGCCGAAGAGGCGCATCGCCTCCTCCCGGTGCTCGGGGCCGACGATCAGCCGGGCCACGTACCGGCCGAGCGCCTCGTCGGCCCGGAAGCCGAAGAGGTCCTCCGCCCGCGGGCTCCACAGCACGATCCGGCCACGCGCGTCCACGACCACGGCCGCCACCCCGAGGACGTCGAGCAGACCCTTTCCCTCCAGGGGCACACCGGCCCGCCCCGCCGTCCCCGGGACCGAACCGGTCGTCACACTGCCCTCCTCCCGCCGCGCACGCGCGCCGCGCCTTCCTCCATGCTCCCCGCCCCCCGCCCCCGCCGCACCGCGAGCCCGGCCGCCCAGGCCAGCCCCGCCACCGCGAGCAGCGGCAGCAGGATCCGGACGTCGAGCAGCGCCACCAGGCCCGCGCCGAGCGCGAGGGCCGCCGCGTTCGGGGCGAGGACGAGGGTGTGGGCGGTCGCCGCGACCCGCCCCACGGCCTCCGCCGGGGCCTCCCGCTGCACGGCGGTGACCACGGCGACCAGCACCCACGGCAGGCCGAGCCCGATCACCGCGCTCGCGGCCAGCGCCGTCGGGACGTACGGGAGCGCACGCACCCCCGCGGCCAGGGCGAACAGGCCGAGACCGGCGGCCGCGAGCGTCCGTTCCGGGACGCGGCGCAGCAGCGGGCCGGTGAGCAGGCCCGCGAGGACCGAACCCGCGCCCTGGACCGCGTACAGCACACCGGCGTAGGCGGGCGGGTGGCCGAGGCCCCGGTCGACCACCGCGTGGACCGCGGCCCCGTTCACCCCGGCGAGCAGCATCGTGACCGCGCCCGTCGCCACCAGCGGCCGCAGCACCGGCGACGCCCGCAGCAGCCGGACGCCCTCGGCGGTCTCCCGCCACCAGTGCCGGGCCGCGGGACGGGCGGGCTGTGCCTCCCGTACGGGCATCAGGGCGAACACCAGCGCCGCCACCGCGAAGCTCGCCGCGTCCAGCAGGACGACGGGGCCGCCTCCGTACCGGGCGAAGAGCCCCGCCGCCACCAGCGGGGCGATCAGCTTCGCCGACTCGCCGGCGGTCATCCGCCAGCCGTTGAAGGCGCCGAGCCGCCCGTCGTCGACCACGTCCGCCACCAGGGCCTGCTCGGCCGCCTCGTGCACGGTGCCCTGCGCCCCGTACAGGAGGAGCACCGCGAAGAGCAGCCACACCCGGTCCGCGGACTCCACCCACAGCAGCAGCGGCAGCAGCACCGCCATCGCCGCGTTCAGGGCGACCAGCAGGGGCCGGCGGCGCGTCCGGTCGGCGAGCGTGCCGAGCAGCGGCCCGAGGAGCACGGGAGCCCAGAGGGCGAAGGCGGCCAGGGCCGCCAGGCTGTCCGACCCCGTCAGGGTCTTCACCCATATCCCGGAGACCAGCCACATCGCCGTCGTCCCGAATGCGGACACGACGACACCTGTCAGATACCAGCGCATGACCGCAGCCTGGCGTCTGAGGCGGCCGCCCCGGATCGGTCGACCGCCGTAGGGAACGGCCCGGCCGACGCTTATCCCCCCGCGGTCACCGGCGGTCGTCGCGTGGCCTCGTACCGCAGCGCGGCCCCCGTGACCACCGCGCCGAGGCCCTCCCAGAGGCCGACGCCGAGGAAGCCGGCGGGGGCGCGGCCGGTGACGACGGCGAGGGTGAAGACCGCGCAGGTGAGGAGACGGAAGGGGACCGTCCAGCGGAAGAACGCCTTCCAGTCGGCGAGGGCGGCCAGCACGTAGTAGACGCCCATGTTGAGCGCGGCCATCGAGGAGGCGGTCAGGAACACCAGCGTGTGGTCGCCGTCCGCGCGCCCGCCCTCGGCCACGGGGTCGAAGCCCATGACGGTCAGCAGGACGTCGGGGGAGACCAGACCGACCACCCCGAGCGCGGCGGCGAGCACGCCGAAGACCGCCATGGTCCAGCCGGACAGGGAACGGGGCAGGCGCACGGCGGTCCTCCGTGGGACGAGAGCAGGGGCACACCCCGCGATGCGAAAGCGCGTGCGATCGCGGGGTGTGCCCCTGCATATCGTGTGACGGGGCCCGACGGCCAATCGGCCCCCGCCCCCGGTCACTTCAGCGCCGCCGCCATCATCTTCTGCGCCACCGGGGCCGCCAGGCCGTTGCCGCTGACCTCGGAGCGGGCGGCACCCGAGTCCTCGATCATGACGGCGACGGCGACCTGCTTCCCGGTGGAGGGGTCCTTGGCGTAGGACGTGAACCAGGCGTAAGGCGTCTTGCTGTTGTTCTCGCCGTGCTGCGCGGTGCCCGTCTTGCCGCCGACCTCCGCGCCGGCCACGGCCGCGTTGGTGCCCGTGCCCTTCTCCACCACGGTCACCATCGCGCTGCGCAGCTGCTCGGCGGTCGAGGAGGAGACGATCCGCTCGGTGTCCCCGTCCTTGTACGAGGTCAGCGCGTCGCCGTCGGAGTCGACGACCTGCGACACCATGTGCGGGGCCGCGAGCAGTCCGTCGTTGGCGATCGCGGCCGACACCATCGCCATCTGCAGCGGCGTGGCCGTGACGTCGAACTGCCCGATGCCGGTGAGCGCCGTCTGCGCCTTGTCCATGCCCGTCGGGTACACGCTCGGGTAGGCGCGGACCGGGACGTCGAGCGCGTCGTCGTCGAAGCCGAACCTGTCCGCCATCGCCTTCACCTTGTCCTGCCCGAGGTCGACGGCCATCTTGGCGAAGACGTTGTTGCAGGAGTACCGGAGCGCCGTGCGGATCGTGGCGTCCTCGCAGGGCGCCGACGCGTTCTCGTTGCGCAGCACGGTCCGGGTGCCCGGCAGGGTGTACGGGTCGGGGCTGTCCGTCGCCGTGTCGACCGAGCGGTAGAGGCCGTCCTCCAGCGCGGCCGCCGCGACGACCAGCTTGAAGGTCGATCCGGGCGGCAGCGGCTGGCGCAGGGCCCGGTTGACCATGGGCTTGTCCTCGTCGGTGGTCAGCGCCTGCCAGACGGCCCCGTCCGCGGACCCGGCGATCTTCGACGGGTCGTAGGAGGGGGTGGAGGCCAGGGCGAGGATCCGGCCGGTCGCCGGGTCGATCGCGACGGCCGCGCCCTTCTTGTTCCCCAGCGCCCGGTAGGCGGCCTTCTGCACGTCCGGGTCGATGGTGGTGACCACCGTGCCCGGCTCCTGCTGCTTGCGCGTGACCGCGTCCAGCGGGTTCTTCAGCCGGTCGTCGGTCCCGTCGAGGATCCCCGAGTAGATCCCCTCCAGCTGGGTCGCCCCGTACGCCTGCGAGCTGTAGCCGGTGACCGCCGCGTACAGCTTGCCGTCCGTGTAGGTGCGCTGGTACGCGAGGTCGTCTCCCTCCGTCCTCTTCGAGCCGGTGACCGGCGAGCCGGCCACGACGATGTTCCCGAGCGGCTGCGCGTACTGCGCGATGGTCTTCCGCCGGTTGTTCGAGTCGTCCGCGAGCGCCTTGCCTTCGTACGCCTGCACCCAGGTCGCCCGGCCCAGCAGGGCCAGCACCAGGATGAGCACGAAGACCGACGTGTGCCTGATCGTCTTGTTCATCGCACTGAGGGGGACGAACGGACCGGTGGCAGGCGTTCCGGATGTGTCCGGTTTCTCAGCGAACCTTCATGTACGCGGCGCGGGGGCCCGGCCCGCGGGTAGGCCCGGCCGCGGAACCGCGTCCGGTGCGCCGGGCCCGGTCGTACGATCATCCGCGGGCCCGGGGGAGGGCCGTGGCGCACGGGGGAGGAGAAGGCATGGGCTCGGGTGGGGAACGGGACGGTACGCCGGTGCCGGACGAGGTGTGGCAGGAGTTCCTGCGCACCTCCGCGGAGGGCGACGCCCCGCGAGAGCCGTCCGCGCGGGCCCGGGAGGCGGCCGGGCGCCGGAGGTCCGAGCACCCGGAGCCGACCGCGTGGCGCACGCACCGGCCCGCGCGGCCCCGGCCGCGCAAGGGCCTGTACGTCGCGGGCTTCGTCGCCGCGGTGGCCCTGCTCGTCGTGGCCGTGGACCCCGGCGGCCTCGTCGGCCGGCCCGGCGGCGACCCCGCCGGCAAGCCCCTCGCCCAGGAGTCGCAGCGGCCGGACCAGGCACCTCCCGCCGAGCCGGGCGGACGGGCCACGCTCGCCGAGCCCTACCGGGGCTCTCCGGCGGCACGCTGGGCGAACGGCACGGCGGGCATCGCCGTGCCTCCCGCCGAGGCGACCGGGTGGATGACGAGGGCGGAGGTGGAACGCGCGCTCGCGCGGACGCGCGACTTCCTCGCCGCCTCCAACCTCGACCCCGCGGTGCTCCGCGGCGGACGCCCGGACAGGGCGATCGCCCTGATGAACCCGCATCAGCAGGACACCAGGACCTTCGTGACCACCGCACTGCGCACCCCTGGCAAGGACGCCGACCCGCTGCTGCTCTTCAGCCGCTTCGACCCGGCGCAGGCGCGCCCGGTCGGGGACGTGGTGAAGACGCGCGGCCGGCTCGCCTACCGGGAGGGGCCGCGCGGGGCCCTGGAGGTGACCGCCGACGTCACCTACGTGTACCCGGTCGCGCCGGCCGGCGGCGGCGACGAGGTCGTGCGCGTGATCGTGCGGCGCGAGACCGTGGTGAGCTGGGACGACCCGGCCGAGGTCGTCACCCGGGCGGGGACCTTCACCCTGCTGTCCTACAAGACCGACACGACCAACGGCGGGTGCGGGAACGTCACCGGATCCTTCCGGCCGGAGTTCGGCGGGGGAGGGTCGGGTGCCGCCCCGGACGGCGAGACGGTCGACCCCTACGACCGCACGCAGCCGATCGGCGAGGGCCGCGCTGGCTGCGGCAGGGCCACCCGGTCCTGAGCGCCCTGAGCGTCAGCCCGCCCCCACGAACCCCGCCTCGTACGCGAGGATCACCGCCTGCGTGCGGTCGCGGGCGCCCAGTTTCGCCAGGACTGCCGCCACGTGGGTCTTGACGGTGGCCGGGCCGACGCCCATGCGGCCGGCGATCTCCCCGTTGGTGAGGCCCGTCGCCACCAGCCGCAGGACCTCGGCCTCGCGTTCGGTGAGACGCGCCATCCAGGGCGGGGCGGCCGCCGGCCCCCGGCGCGCGTGCGCCGCGGCGAGGCCGCGCACGGCGGCGGGGTAGAGGAGGGAGTCGCCGCGGGCCACCAGCCGGACGGCGGCGATCAGCTCCTCCGCCGCGGCGCGCTTGAGGAGGAAGCCGGCGGCGCCGACACGCAGGGCGTCGTAGACGTAGGAGTCGTTCTCGAAGGTGGTGACGACGACGATCCGGGGCGCGTCGGCCATCGAGGCGAGGATCTGCTCGGTCGCCCTGATGCCGTCGATACCGGGCATGCGCACGTCCATCAGGACCACGTCCGGCCGCTCCGCCCGCACGAGCGACACGGCCTCGGCGCCGGTGGCGGCCTCGCCGACGACCCGGAGGTCGGGCTCCGCGTCGAGGATCACCCGCAGGGCGGTCCGCACCATCCGCTCGTCGTCGGCGAGGACGACCCGGACGGGGGCGCTCACCGCGGGATCCTGACCGCGAGGCGCCACACGCCGTCCACCGGACCGGCCTCGGCGGTGCCGCCGAGGAGCCGGGCCCGCTCGCCGACCCCGCGCAGGCCGCGCCCGCCGTGCGGGCGGGCGACCGGGGGCCGCTCGGGCAGGGGGTTCTCCATCGTGATCTCCCATTCCTCGTTCCGTGCGTCGAGCCGCACGGCGACGGGCGCGCCGCCCGCGTGGCGGGCCGCGTTCGTCAGCCCCTCCTGGACGATCCGGTACGCCTCCCGCGACAGCGCCTCCGGGGCGGCGGCGAGGTCCCCGGAGACGGTCAGCGCCACCCCGGGCCCGGCGCCCCGCACCAGTGCCTCCAGGGCGTCGAGCCCCGGCCCGGGACCGTCGCCGGCCGTCCTCCCGTCGTCGCGCAGCACACCGAGGACCCAGTCCAGCTCCCCGACCGTGCGCCGGGTGGTCTCCTCGATGGCGGTCAGCGCCTCCCGGACGAACGCCAGGTCGGCGCCGTCGCCGTCCAGGACCCGGCGGGCGGCGCCGGCCTGGAGGGTGACGGCGCTCAGGGCGTGGCCGACCGAGTCGTGCAGTTCGCGGGCGAGCCGGTTGCGGGACTCTGCCTCCGCCGCCCGCCGCTCGGCCGCCGCGATCCGGTCCGCCGGGCTCGGCCCGAGCAGCCGGGGCGCCAGCCGGGCGAGCAGGGCGCCGACGGCGGCGGCCGTGGCGGCCAGCGCGAGCAGCAGGAGCAGTCCCGCCGGGAGCGCGGCCCAGTCCCACCAGGGCCGGTCGAGCCCCCAGAACCGGCCGACCTCCGACTCCCGCAACGCCGGGGAGAACGGCAGCCCCATCACCGCCACCGCGAACGGCGGCAGGGCGAGGGTCGCCCCGCTGACCAGCGCCCCGGTGCCCAGGTGCAGGGAGAACCAGCCGGCCGTCCTGGCCTTCGCCGCCCGGCCGCGGGCCGGGCCGTCGGCGAACCCGTCGGCCGGCACCCCGCACAGCGTCCGCGCCGCGGCCACCGACATCGGCCGGGCGAGCGGGAAGAGCGCCGTGACCGCGACGAGGGGCAGGGCCACCGCGTAGGCCCCGAGCTGCACCCCGAGCCCGCCGGAGAACATCGCCGCGTCGTCGAGGAAGGGGCCCATGACCACGGTGCCGACCAGCCAGTACGGCATGAACAGCGCGCCGCCGAGGATCAGGTGCAGCCAGCGCAGCCGGGCCCGCTGCCCGAACAGGGCGCGCACGCCCCGCCTCACGCCGCGGCGCTCCGCCGCCGCAGGAAGAGCGCCACGCACGCGGCGAGCAGGAACCCGGTGATCATCTCGCCAGCGTAGGACAGCTGTACGAGCCAGGGGACGTGCTTCGCCGGATCCGGATCCGGCAGCAGCGCGACGAGCGACAGGTAGGCGCCCCAGCAGCCCAGGGCGCCCGAGGCCGTCCAGGCCAGGGCGAGCGTGGTGCGCACCGGGAGCCGGGCGGGCCGGCGCAGCACCAGGCAGAGCGTCAGGGCGACGGCGACGGCGAGGAAACCGAGCCATTGGGCCTCCAGGACGCGGTCGTCGGAGCCGCGTGCGGCGATCAGCCGGGCGGACAGGCCCGTGGTGGCGCCGGTCGCCCACAGCAGGTGGAGCGTGCCGGGGACGAGGGCGACGACGGCGCCCGCCACCGCGAGGGCCCGGGCTCCGGGCCCGGAGGTGCGGGCGGGCAGCTCGCCGAGCCGGCCCTGCCACAGACGGCCCCAGCGGTCCCGGGCGTACAGGGCGAAGAGGGTGCCGAGAGCGAGGCCCTGGAGGATGAACCCGCCGTAGACGACGGCGAAGACCCACGCGTCCAGGAAGGGCTCGCTCGGCGCGGCGCCCTTCCCGTCGCCGGCGACGAGAGCGACGACGAGCTGCGCCGGGTACCCGGTCATGATCGGGGTGAGCAGCCCGATCGCCGCCCACATGGGCAGGGCGAGCGGCCAGGCGGGGAAGCGGCGGCCCCACGGCTGGGTGAGGAGCAGGGCGAGGACGACGACGAGGGCGTCGGCGACGACCGAGGCCGCGTTGGCGAACACCATCATCCGCGGGTGTTCCAGGAGCACGCTCCCGGCCGGGATGCCGAGCCTGCCGCCCGCCACCCAGACGACCTTGAGCGAGATGTACGGGAGGCAGGCGAGGATCGCGAGGGCGCGCAGCCTCCGGCGGGCGGCGCTCGGCCGCCCGTCGGCGGTGCGGGGGGCGGCGGGCGTCGGGGCGGTGGGAGGTGCGGTCCGTGTCATGGCTCCACGCTCCCGCGCGGGCCCCCGTCCCCACCTCGTGCCCGGTGGTGAACCGCCTCCGCCGCGCGGGGGAGGCGGTCTCGTCCCCGGGACGTCCCGGCGCGACGATTGACCTGAGTTTTCGGTGATCGATTGACCCATGACCGGGGGTCAATGGACTTCTAGAGTAGTGATCATGAACGAGAACGAGACCTTCGCCCCGCTCCTGACCCGCGCCGCCACCGCCGAGACCACGGCCGACCCGAGCAGCGTGATGACCCTGCTCGCCGACTCCGACACCACCGGCGGGCAGCTCACCAGCTACCGCTCCTCGTTCGCGAAGGGCGCGGTCGGGGCCCCGGCGCACTTCCACACCAAGGCGTCGGAGATGTTCTTCGTGCTCGGCGGCTCCCTCCAGGTCCTGGTCGGCGAGGAGCTGAGCGTCCTGGAGCAGGGCGACTTCCTGCTCGTCCCGCCGCACACCCCGCACGCCTTCGCGGCGGCGCCCGGCGCCGAGGCCGACGTGCTCTTCGCCTTCACGCCCGGCATGGCCCGCTTCGACTACCTGCGCCTGCTAGGCCGGGTCATGCGGGGCGAGGCGAGCTTCGAGGAGATCAAGGCGTCCTCGGAGCAGTACGACAACCACTACGTCGACAGCCCGGTCTGGCAGGCGGCCCTGGCCGAGCGCGGCTGACCCCGCGGGCGGGGTCAGAGCCGGCGGGTCGCGAGGGTCAGCCGGTCGCGCGCGTCGAACAGGGCGTCCTTGATCAGCTGTTCGTGGGCCGGGGTGAGCCGCGCCACCGGGACCGAGCAGCTGATCGCGTCCCGCGCCGGGGTCCGGTACGGGATGGCGACGCCGAAGCAGCGCAGCCCGAGGGTGTTCTCCTCGCGGTCCACCGCGTAGCCCTGCTCGCGGATGACCTGCAGCTCCTCGATGAGCTCCTCGCGGTCGGTCAGGGTGTGCTCGGTCAGCGCCGGGAGGGTCTCCGGGAGCAGTTTGCGGACCTGCTCGTCGGTGTGGGTGGCGAGCAGCGCCTTGCCGAGCGAGGTCGAGTGCGCGGGCAGCCGGCGCCCGACCCGGGTGAACGGCCGCAGGTAGTGCTGGGACTGACGGGTCGCCAGGTAGACCACGTTGGTGCCGTCCAGGCGCGCCAGGTGGATGGTCTCGGTGGTGTCGTCGGAGAGCCGGTCCAGGGTGGGCCGGGAGGCGGCCACCACCTCGTCGCCGTCGATGTACGAGGTGCCGACGAGCAGCGCCCGCACCCCGATGCCGTACCGGGTGCCGGTGGAGTCGGTCTCCACCCAGCCCAGCTCGACCAGGGTGCGCAGCAGCATGTACAGGCTGGACTTGGGATAGCCGACGGCCTCCTGCACGGCGGCGAGCGAGTGCATCCCCGGGCGTCCGGCGAAGTACTCGAGCAGCTCCACGGTCCGCACCGCGGACTTCACCTGTGCACCACCCGCGTCGGCAGTCACCATGACCCTCGCCCCTTTGTCCTCGTCCGGTCGTGCCCGGTCGTCCGTCCGGCCGGTCTCCGGACGTCCGGCGGCCGCCCTGGCCGGGCGGGGCCCCTTGTGGAGACGGCCGGGCCGTCAATAGAGTCCCGCCAGATGCGTTCATCTACGGGAACTGTGTTCAGAATAGCGAACAGGGGCGTGGCGGTGGCGGCAGAACCAGTGTGGAGTGTGGACCCCCGGACGGGGAAGCCGCGCGAGCAGGTTGCGGTGGAGGCCACAGCGGCGGAGGTCGACCTGGCCGTCCGGGCCGCGCACGCCACCCGCGGGGCCCTCGCCGACCGCACCGTGCGGGCCGCCTTCCTCCGCACCGCCGCCGACCTCCTCGACGCGGCCGGCCCGCAGATCGCCGAGGCCGCCGACGCCGAGACGGCCCTCGGCCCGGTCCGCCTCACGGGGGAACTCGCCCGCACCACCGCCCAGTTGCGCGCCTTCGCCGACGTCGTCGAGGAAGGGTCCTACCTCGACGTCCGGATCGACCTCCCCGACCCCGGGGCCATCCCGCCCCGCCCCGACATGCGGCGCTGGAAGATCCCGCTCGGCGTCGTCGCCGTCTACGCCGCCAGCAACTTCCCGCTCGCCTTCTCCGTCCCCGGCGGCGACACCGCCAGCGCCCTCGCGGCCGGCTGCCCCGTGGTCGTCAAGGCCCACCCCGACCACCCGGCCACCTCCGAGCTCTGCGCCTCCCTGCTGCGCCGCGCCGCGGCCAAGGCCGGGCTGCCCGAGGACGTCCTCGTCCTGGTCCACGGCTTCGACGCGGGCGTCGACCTCGTCCGCCACCCGCTCGTCGCGGCGGCCGGCTTCACCGGTTCGATCCGCGGCGGCCGGGCCCTGTTCGACGCGGCCGTCGCCCGGCCCGTCCCCATCCCCTTCCACGGCGAACTCGGCTCCCTCAACCCGGTCGTGATCACCCCCGCCGCCGCCGGCGAGCGGGCCGAGGAGATCGGCGGAGGGCTGGCCGGCTCCATGACCCTGGGCGCGGGCCAGTTCTGCACCAAGCCCGGATTCGTCCTGGCCCCCCGCGGCGAGGACGGCGACCGCTTCCTCGCCGCACTCACCGCCGCCGTCTGCGAGACCGAACCGGCCGTGATGCTCGACCACCGGATGCGGGACGCCTTCGTCACCGGGGTCGCCGAGCGCGCCGCGCTCGACGGGGTGCGCACCCCGGTCACCCCCGGCGCGGGCGGCGAGCACACCGTCAGCGCCGGCGTCCTCGACGTCGACGCCGACCGGCTCGCCGACGGCGGCCACGCCCTCCTCCTGGAGGAGTGCTTCGGACCCGTCACCGTCGTCGCCCGCTACTCCTCCTCCGAGGAGGTCACCGCCGTCCTCGGCCGGCTGCCGGGCAACCTCACCGCCACCCTCCACATCGCCGCGGAGGACGCCGACGCCGCCCCGCTGCTCGCCGAACTCACCCCGCTGGCCGGCCGCGTCCTCGTCAACGGGTGGCCCACCGGCGTCGCCGTCGCCCCCGCCCAGCACCACGGCGGGCCCTACCCCGCCACCACCTCGACCAGCACCTCGGTCGGCGCCACCGCGATCGAGCGCTGGCTGCGCCCGGTCACCTACCAGTCGACCCCCGGGCCCCTCCTCCCGCCGGAGCTCCGCGACGGCAACCCGCTGGGAGTGCCGCGGCACTGAGGGCCTCTCGGCCGCGTCCGGACGGCCCCGCCCGGCCCGCGTCGCCCGGCGGGGGACGCGGCCCTCAGTGCCCCACCCGCACCACGATCTTCCCCAGGTGCGTGTTCGACTCCATCAGCCGGTGCGCGTCGGCGATCCGCTCCAGGCCGTCGAAGGTCTCGGCGACCACCGGTGCCAGGGAGCCGTCCCGCAGCCCGGTGCCGATGAAACCGGCCGCGCGGCGGCGACCCTCCTCGGTCCTGGCCAGAGCCCCGTTCGCGTACGTGTGCACCGTCTGCGGCCAGTTGGCGGACAGGGCCACCGGCCGGGGATCGAGCCAGCCGTAGAGCACGGCGGTCCCGCCCGGCCGCAGCGCGTCGCCGAGCCGGGCGAAGCCGGGCCCGCCGATCGCGTCGAAGACCAGCTCCGCCCCCGCTCCACCGGTGATCTCCCGCACCCGCGCGAGCAGGTCCTCGGTGTCCGTGGCGATCACGTGCTCCGCCCCCAGCTCCCGCAGCCGCTCCCTCTTCGCCTCGCCACGCGTGGCGGCGATCGGCACCGCGCCGACCCGCAGCGCCGTCTGGATCGCGGCCGTTCCCACCCCGCTCGACGCCCCCGTGATCACCACGTGGTCGCCGGCGCGCAGTCCGCCGGTCAGCACCATCCCGCCGTACGCGGTGAAGTACGCCAGCCACACCGCGGCCGCCGTCACCGCGTCCACCCCGGCGGGCCGGGCCACCAGGTACTCCTGCGGGAGCACCACCCGCTCCGCGTACACCCCGTGGACCCCGAAGTCGAAGTTGGCCGCCGCCATCACCGGGTCGCCGGGCGCGTACGCGGTCACGCCCGCGCCGACCGCCTCCACGACTCCGGCCGCCTCGTAACCGAGCCGCGAGCCCGGCAGGGTCGCCGGGTGGTAGTAGGTGCCCGCGCGGAACAGCGCCTCGGCCCGGTTGAGCCCGATCGCCTCGACCCGCACGAGCACCTCGCCGGGCCCGGGGGCGGGCAGCGGCACCTCCTCCACCGTCAGGACCTCGGGGCCGCCGAGCTCGTGGAAGACGACCGCCCGTGTCGTCCCGGCCGTCGTGTCCGTTGTCGTGTCCGTCGCGTCTTTCGCGTTCGTCGTGTTCGTCGTCATGCCCTCGACCGTAGGCACGGCGCGCGAGACGATCCATGTCCTCCTGGCTCCGGCACATGTCCGATCGTCTCGCCGGACCGTGCGCGGAGTACCGTGCCCGGATGGACGTACTGAGCGATGCCATCGCCGCCATGCGCACCGGACGGCCCCACTCCTCCCGCACGGTCCGCTTCGCCCCCTGGGGCTTCCGCTTCCCCCCGAGCACCGGCGCCGGCTTCCACGTCGTCCTCCAGGGCACGGCGTGGCTGCTGCCCCCGGACGACGCCGCCCCCGTCCGGCTCGGCCCCGGCGACGTCGTCCTTCTCGCCCACGGCACCGGCCACGGCCTCGCCGACCGGCCCGACACCCCGCTCGTCGACGCCCTGCCCGCCCCCGACGGCTCCTGGCCCACCCCGCCCGACCGGGGTCCGATCGGCGCGGAGGAGACCCTGCTGCTGTGCGGCGCCTACCAGCTGAGCCGGGCCCGCGCCCACCCGCTCCTCACCGAACTGCCCCCGTACGTCCACCTGCCCGCCCGGGTCGGCGCCCACCCCCGGCTGCGCGCCGCCGTCGACCTGCTCGGCGCCGAACTCGCCGAGCCCCAACCGGGATCCGACGCCATCGTCCCCGCGCTCCTCGACACCCTGCTGCTCTACCTGCTCCGCACCTGGTGGCTGGGCGAGCGCCCCGACCGCTCCACCGGCTGGTCCGCCGCCCTCGGCGACCCCGCGGTGGCCGGCGCGCTGCGCGCCCTCCACGGCGACCCCGCCCGGCCGTGGACCGTCGAGGAGCTCGGCGCCCTCACCGGACTCTCCCGCGCCCCCTTCGCCCGCCGCTTCACCACCCTCGTCGGCCGCTCCCCGCTCGCGTACCTCACCTGGTGGCGCATGACCACCGCCGGCCGGCTCCTGCGCTCCGAGGACCTCCCGCTCCGGACGGTCGCCCAACGCTCCGGCTACTCCTCGGAGTTCGCCTTCGCCAAGGCGTTCAAGCGCGAATACGGGGTGGCGCCCGGCCGGTACCGCAAAGGCGCCTGACACCGGATCACCCCCGGCCGCGCGGCAGCCGCAGCGACAGCAGCGTCGTCACGGCGAGGAGACCGGCGCTGATCAGCAGGCTCGCGCGCAGCGCCGTCGCCATGTCCCGCGCCGCCAGGGAGCCGAAGACCGCGACGGCGAGGGCGCCCGCCGTCTGGCGGACCGCGTTCAGCAGACCCGCCGCCGTCCCCGCGCGCTCCGCCGGGACGGCCTCCATCATGGCGGCGATCAGCGGCGGCAGCGAGAAGCCCGCGCCCAGGGCCAGGGGCACGAGCAGCAGGGCCTGCGCCGGCCGGGAGGAGTCCGCGTCCACCGTCAGCAGGCCGAGGAGTCCGGCGACGGCCACCGCCTGGCCCACGACCACCGGCAGCCGGGTCCCGTACCGCGCCGCCGCCTTCGCCGAGAGGACGTTGACCCCGGCGAGGAGCCCGCTCATCGGCAGGAACATCAGTCCCGCGCCGAGCGCCGACAGGCCCAGCACCTGCTGGAAGAAGAGCCCGAAGACGAAGACCATGCCGTAGAAGGCGACGCTGTTCGCCGAACCCGCCGCCACCGCGACCGCCACCGTCCGGTTCCGGAACAGCCCGAGCGGGACCATCGGATGCCGCCGCCGCGCCTCGACCAGCAGGAACGCGGCGAAGGCGGCCACCGCCCCGCCCAGCGCCCACAGGCCCGCCGCTCCGCCCTCGATGGCGGCGAAGGTGAGCGCCCCGAGCGCCGTCACCGCCGTCAGCTGCCCCGGCAGGTCGAAGGGGGCCGGCCGACGCTCCGAACGCGCCACCCGGGCCAGCAGGACCAGGGCGACGAGCCCGAGCGGGAGATTGACGAAGAAGACGCCCCGCCAGCTCCAGGCCGTGGTCAGCGCACCGCCCACGACCGGGCCGAGCGCCACCGCGACCGTGCCGCCCGCCGCCCACAGCGACACCGCGCGGGCCCGTCGGCCCGGATCGCCGTACGCCTCCCTGACCAGGGCGAGCGAGGCCGGCAGCATCACGGCCGCCGCCACGCCCTGCACCGCGCGGGCCGCGAGCAGCGACGGCAGGCCCGGGGCGAGACCGCAGGCGGCCGAGGCCAGGGTGAAGAGGACGACCCCCGCCCCGTACGCGCGGCTCGCCCCCACCCGGTCGGCGAGCGCCCCGCTGGAGAGCAGCAGCGCGGCGAAGGCCAGCGTGTACGCGTCGACCACCCACTGGAGGCCGGACATCCCGGTCCGCAGGTCGGCGCCGATCGCGGGCAGGGCGACGTTGACGACGGAGGTGTCGAGGGTGATCAGGGCGAAGCCGAGCATCGCGGCCGCCAGGACGGTGCCGGGCGCGCCGGGACGGGGCGGCAGGCGGACGGGGGACGGGGTGGCAACGGCGTCCCGTGTGAGGTCTGTTGAGGACATGCCCCCAGCTTCGTGACCGGCGGGGACGTACAGTAGTGGCCTGAATGCCATATGCCCGGAGGTTCTGGCCATGCCCGTGGATCACCGCGTCCGGCGCGTCGCCGTGATCGCCGCCCCGCCCGTCTCGATGTTCAACCTGGCCATCCCCGAGATGCTGTTCGGCAAGGTCGAGATCGACGGCCGGCCCGGATACGAGACCGTCATCTGCGCCCCCGACCCCGGCCCGGTGACCACCACCGGCGGACTCGACCTGGTCGTCCCGCACGGCCTGGACGCCGTCTCCGGGGCCGACACCGTGGTCCTCGCGGGCAGCGGCTCCTACAGCGACCCCGACCCCCGCATCCTCGACGCGCTGCGGGCCGCCGCGGGCGCGGGCAGCCGGATCGCCTCCATCTGCACCGGGGCCTTCGCGCTCGCCGAGGCCGGACTGCTCGACGGCCGGGCGGCGACGACGTACTGGGCGTACAGCCCGCTGCTCGCCGCCCGTCATCCGGCCGTCGACCTCCAGGACGACGTGCTGTTCGTCCAGGACGGCCCCGTGCTCACCTCCTCCGGGTACGCGGCGGGCATCGACCTCTGTCTGCACGTCATCCGCACCGACCACGGGGCGGCCGTCGCCAACACCGTCGCCCGGCTGGCCCTCGTCGCGCCCGTGCGGCCCGGCGGCCAGACCCAGTTC
Source organism: Streptomyces sp. NPDC051180 (assembly GCF_040689545.1). NCBI lineage: Bacteria > Bacillati > Actinomycetota > Actinomycetes > Kitasatosporales > Streptomycetaceae > Streptomyces > Streptomyces sp. NPDC051180. The sequence goes on along the minus strand of NZ_JBFBBC010000002.1, from coordinate 87,433 downwards.
ACCCAGACCCCGCTGCCGCCCGAGCGCGGGGTCTCCTTCGCCGACACGCGCGCGTGGGCGATGGAACACCTCGACGCGCCGCTCGGCCTCGCCGACCTCGCCCGGCACGCCGGGGTCTCCGTCCGCACCCTCTCGCGCCGCTTCCACGCCGAGACCGGCGTCAGCCCGCTCCAGTGGCTGCTCCACCAGCGCGTCGAACGGGCCAAGGAGCTCCTGGAGACCACCTCGCTCCCGATGGACGCGGTGGCCCGTGCCGCCGGCCTCGGCGGTGCGGACTCCCTGCGCAAGCACCTCCTGCGCCGCACGGGCCTGACACCGAGCGCCTACCGCGCCTCCTTCGGCAGGCTCGTGCTCCGGGTCACACCGGGGCCGGAAACGGAATGAAGACGACCGTCCGGCACGTTCCGTCAGGGAACACCCACCGGCAACCCTCGGAGAGAAGTCACATGCGCGTCGAGATCTGGAGCGACATCGCCTGCCCCTGGTGCTACATCGGCAAGGCCCGCTTCGAGAAGGGGCTCGCGGCCTTCGCCCACCGCGACGACGTCGAGGTCGTGCACCGCTCCTTCGAGCTCGACCCCCGCAGCCCCAAGGGCGACCGGGCGCCCGTCCTGGAGATGCTGGCGAAGAAGTACGGCCGCACCCTCGACGAGGCCCGCGCCATGGAGGCGCACGTCGCCTCCAACGCCCACTCCGAGGGCCTCGACTACCTGACCGAGGGCCGCGACCACGGCAACACCTTCGACATCCACCGGCTGCTCCACCTCGCCAAGGCCCGCGGCCGCCAGAGCGAGCTGCTCGACCTCGCCTACCGCGCCCACTTCGCCGAGGAGCGCTCCGTCTTCGACGACGAGACCCTGGTCGCGCTGGGCGTCGAGGCCGGTCTCGACGAGACCGAGGTGCGGGCCGTCGTCGCCGACGACTCCGCCTACGCCGACGCCGTACGCGAGGACGAGCGCGAGGCCGCCGAACTCGGCGCGAACGGTGTTCCGTTCTTCGTCCTCGACCGCCGCTACGGCGTCTCCGGCGGCCAGCCCGCCGAGGTCTTCACCCAGGCCCTGGAGCAGGCGTGGCAGGGCCGGGCACTGCAGCCGGTCGGCTCCGACGCGGAGGTCTGCGGCCCGGACGGCGCCTGCGAGGTCCCGCAGTCCTGACCGTCCCCGACCGGTCATGACCGTCCCCGACCGGTCCTCCGGTTCCGACCGGTCCTCCGGCTCTGACCTGCGGAGATAAGCGCGGCTTGGGTGTTCCCCACGATCGGATCGCCATTGACGGGTGATCGTGGGGAATCCAGGGTGGGGACATGGATTCCCTTGACCAGCCGCTCGGCGGCGCCGAGTTCGCGCCCAAGAAGACCTATCTCGACACGTCGGCCTGCGGGTTGCTGCCGCGCCGGACCGTCGAGGCCGTCACGCTGCTCGCCGAGGAGACCGCCGACGGCCGTCCGGGCGGCGCCGGCAGCTTCGCGATCGTCGACGAGGCCCGCGCCTCCTACGGCCGGATCGCGCACGTCGTCCCCGAGCGGGTGTCCGTCGGCAGCTCCGTCGCCGTGCACTGCGGGATGATCGCCCAGTCCATGCCCTCGGGCGCCGAGATCCTCTTCCCGGAGGGCGACTTCTCCTCCGTCGTCACTCCCTTCACCGTCCGCGGCGACCTGAAGACCCGGTTCGTGCCGCTGGAGCGGCTCGCCGAGTCCGTCCGCCCCGGGACGGCGCTCGTCGCGTTCTCCGCCGTGCAGTCGGCGGACGGCCGCACGGCCGACCTCGCGGCGGTACGGGAGGCGGCGGCCGCCCACGGCGCCCGGACGCTCCTGGACGCCACCCAGTCGGCCGGCTGGCTGCCACTGCACGCGGGGGAGTGGGACTACACGGTCGCCGGCGGCTACAAGTTCCTGCTCTGCCCCCGCGGCGCCTCCTTCCTCACCGTCACCGAGGAGGCCCAGGACTCGCTCCTCGCGATCCACGCCAACTGGGTCACCGGAGAGGAGCTGTGGGCCAACATCTACGGCCCGGTCCGCGAACTCGCCCGCTCGGCGCGCCGCTTCGACGAACCGGCGGGGTTCTTCTCGTACCACGGCGCGGCCCGCTCGCTCGCCCTCCTGGAGGAGATCGGCATCGAGCGGATCGAGGCCCACGGCAAGGGGCTCGCGGCCCGCTTCCGCTCCGGTCTCCTGGCCCTCGGCCACGCACCGGTCATGGACGACTCGACGGTCGTCGCGATCCCCGGCCGCGGCGACCGGGCGGTCGCGCTGCAGGAGGCCGGCATCCTGCTCTCGGCCCGCGCGGGCAACCTGCGGGCCTCCTTCCACCTGTACAACACGGCGGCGGACGTGGACCGCGCCCTGGAGGTCCTGGCGGGCTGAGCGCCCTCACGCGGCGGCCGCGGTCACGGGCCCGGCGCGGTGGGCGCCGCCCCCGGCCGTCGCCGCGGCCTCCGCCCCGCGCCCGGCGTCAGCAGGCGGCGCCCGGTGCGGGCGGGCAGGCGGCGGCCTCCTCGCCCGCCTCCTCGGCCAGGTTGTCGCCCACCAGGCCGAGCAGGCGGGCGAGCTCGGCGCGGTCGGCCGGGGCGAGCCCGGCCAGCGTCCTCTCCTCCAGGTCCGTCCAGGCGCCCTCGACCCCGGCGCGCAGGGACGCGCCCTCTTCCGTCGCCTCGACGAGGACCGCGCGCCGGTCGGCGGGGTCCGGGCTGCGGCGGACGTATCCGCACTGCTCCAGGCGCTGGAGCATCTTCGTCACCGTCGAGGGGTCGAGCCCGAGGGACTGGATGAGCTCCGACTGGCGGACCGGGCCGCAGTCCCACAGGCGCATCATCATCAGCTCCTGGCCGGGGTAGAGGCCGAGGTCCCGCAGCCGTCGGCCCATGGCGATCCGGTGCAGGCGCGCGACCCACGCCAGGGTGTGGCTGACCGTCCCGCCGCACGCGGCGGCGGGCCGCGGTTCGGTGGACGGGGCGGTACAGACCGGGTCGGTTCCTGACATCACGGGCTCCTCGGGACGGCTCTCGTCCTCAAGATTACCGTGGTCCCCGGATTCTCTTGGCTGGCCAATCAAATGGGTTACAGTGGCATCGGCCCGAATAGTTGGCCGACCACATATTTCTGTGAGGGACAGCCGTGACCACTGCATTCGACCCCATCGACCTCGCCGGCACCCGCCTCGCCAACCGCATCGCGATGGCCCCCATGACCCGCAGCCGCGCCAACGGCCAGGACGGCACCCCCACGGCCGCCGTCGCCGAGTACTACGCCCAGCGCGCCTCCGCCGGCCTCATCATCACCGAGGGCGTCCAGCCCGTGCCCGAGGGCCAGGGGTACCCCGACACCCCCGGACTGCACAGCCGCGAGCAGATCGCCGCCTGGCGCGAGGTCACCACCGCCGTGCACGAACGCGGCGGCCGGATCTTCGCCCAGCTGATGCACTCCGGCCGGATCGGCCACCCCGACCTCCTCGACGGCGACCTCCACCCCGTCGGCCCCTCGCCCGTCGCCGCCGCCGGCCAGGTCTACACCCACGAGGGCCCCAAGGCGTTCGTCACCCCGCGCGAGCTCACCGGCGACCAGGTGCGCGAGGCCGTCGCCGGCTTCGCCTCCGCCGCCCGCAACGCCGTCGAGGCCGGCTTCGACGGCGTCGAGATCCACGGCGCCAACGGCTACCTCGTCCAGCAGTTCCTCGCCTCCGGCTCCAACCACCGCACCGACGAGTGGGGCGGCTCCGTCGAGAACCGCATCCGCTTCGCCGTCGAGGTCGTCCGGGCCGTCGCCGCCGAGATCGGCCCCGAGCGCACCGGTCTGCGCATCTCCCCGGCCAACACGCTCAACGACATCAGCGAGACCGACACCGAGGAGCTCTACACCACGCTGCTCACCGCCATCGAGCCCGTCGGCATCGCCTACCTCCACGTCCTGGAGACCGCCCCCGAGCGCCGCCCGCTCGTCCTCGACCTGCGCAAGCGGTTCGCGGGGACCTTCATCCTCAACCCCGCCACCGAGGGGGAGACCGACGCCGCCTCCCTCGCCCTGATCGAGGACGGGACCACCGACCTCGTCGCCTACGGCCGGCTCTTCATCGCCAACCCCGACCTGCCCGCCCGGCTGCGGAACGGCGGCCCCTACAACGCCCTCGACACCGCCACCATGTACGCCGGCGGCCCCCAGGGCTACATCGACTACCCCGCCCTCTAGGGCCTGTCGTCACATTCCCCTCTGCCCCGCGACGCCTGGCACGCGCTCTCGCCGCACCGGGCGAAAGCGCGAGTACGCCCCGTACGAGCACTTCCACCCGGCACACCGAGAGCACGCACCAGACGCCGCAGGGCCGCCCTTCGGGCAACGAGGGGATTGCGACGACAGGCCCTAGGGGTACCGGGTACGCGGCCTCCAGGGGTACCGGGTACGCGGAAGGGGGCGGCGGTCCGGCACCGGACCGCCGCCCCCTCCCGTACGACTCAGCTCCAGGCGTCGGTGACCGCCCGGCGGGCACCCTCCAGGTCCACCGTCCGGCCCGCCTCGCCGAGCGCGGCGCCGAGCGCGGCGAGCGAGGACTGCACGGCGCCCGGCGTCGCGTCCACGCCGTAGTGGTTGACCCGGATCATCTCCTGGGCCAGCGCGCCGCCGCCCGCGATCAGGGGCAGCGACGGGTCGGCCGCCAGGGCCTTCGCGACCAGCTCCGAGGCGTCCGTACCGGCCGGGACGCGCAGCGTCGTCGCCACCGGCGCCGCGTCGGCGGCCTCGTACACGTACGGCTCCAGCCCGCCGCCCAGGGCCAGCGCGCCCGCCCGGGTCGCGGCCGCCGCCGAGGCGTGCCGCGCCATCAGCGCGTCCAGGCCCTCCGCCTCGATCCGCTCCACGCACGCCTCGAGCGCCAGCATCTCCAGCTGGGCCGGCGCGTGCAGGAGCGTCCTGCGGCCCCCGTCGATCCAGCGCTCCTTCCAGTCCAGGAGGGAGAGGTACGAGCGGCGCGGCGCGGCCGGGTTGGCGGCGAACCGCTCCCAGGCCCGCGCGCTCACCGACACCGCCGAAACACCCGCCGGGCCGCCCATCGCCTTCTGCGCGCCGATGATGCACATGTCCACGCCCCAGGCGTCCGGCAGCACCGGCTCCGCGCCGATCGACGCCACCGCGTCCAGGTAGAACAGCGCGCCGTGCGCCCGCACGACCTCGCCGATCTCCGCCACCGGGTTGGTGTTCCCGGTCGCCGCCTCCGCGTGCACCAGCGACACGAAGTCGATCTCCGGGTGCGCGGCCAGCGCCTGCTCGACCTGGGCCGCCGTCACCGCCGTGTGGAAGGGCACCGCCAGGTCGACCACGGTCGCCCCGCAGTCGCGCAGCCAGTTCCCGAAGGTCTGCCCGTACGGGCCGGTGACGATGTTCAGCGCGGTCGAACCGGCCCGCGCCCCGCTCCGGATGCACCCTTCGAGGGGGAGCAGCGCCTCGCCCTGGGTGATCACCACGTCCTGCTCCGTGGAGAGCAGCGCGGCGACCCGCCGCTCGATCGACGCGAAGTGCGCGGCGGTCAGCGGGGCCAGGTCCAGGAGCGGATGTGTCACGGTCACGGCGGTGCCTTCTTCGACTCGGTGCGGTGCGGGTGGAACTCCGGGCCAGCGTACCGAGCGGGCCCCCGGGACCCGGGCACGGGAGGACTCCCGGCCGGGGTGCCCGCCCTCGTACAGTGCAGACATGAGCGATCACGCGGTGCTGCACGTGAAGGGGCGGGTGCTCGTCGGCCCGGAGGACGTACGCGACGAACTGTGGTGCGTCGACGGGCGGATCACCTTCGACCGGCCCGCCGCGGAGGCGGTGACCGTCGAGGGCTGGGTGCTGCCGGGGCTCGTCGACGCCCACTGCCACGTCGGCCTCGACCGGCACGGCCCCGTCGACGAGGCCACCAGCGAGAAGCAGGCCCTCACCGACCGGGACGCCGGCACGCTGCTGATCCGGGACGCCGGTTCGCCCTCCGACACCCGCTGGATCGACGACCGCGAGGACCTGCCGAAGATCATCCGGGCCGGACGGCACATCGCCCGCACCCGCCGCTACATCCGCAACTACGCCCACGAGATCGAGCCCGTCGACCTCGTCGCCTACGTCGGCCGCGAGGCGCGCAGGGGTGACGGCTGGGTCAAGCTCGTCGGCGACTGGATCGACCGCGAGGCGGGCGACCTCACCGCCTGCTGGCCGCGGCCCGAGGTGGAGGCGGCCATCGCCGAGGCGCACCGGCTCGGTGCCCGGGTCACCGCCCACTGCTTCGCCGAGGACTCGCTCCGCGACCTCGTCGAGGCCGGCATCGACTGCATCGAGCACGCCACCGGCCTCACCGAGGACACCATCCCGCTCTTCGCCGAGCGCGGCGTCGCGATCGTCCCGACGCTGGTCAACATCGCGACCTTCCCGCACCTCGCCGACGGCGGTCAGGAGAAGTTCCCCCGCTGGTCGGCGCACATGCGCCGGCTGCACGAGCGGCGCTACGACACCGTGCGCGCCGCCTTCGACGCGGGCGTCCCCGTCTTCGTCGGCACCGACGCGGGCGGCTCCCTCGCCCACGGGCTGGTCGCCGAGGAGGTCGAGGAGCTGACCCGGGCCGGCATCCCGGCGATCGACGCGCTCGCCGCCACCGCCTGGCGGGCCCGGGCCTGGCTCGGCCGCCCCTCCCTGGAGGAGGGCGCCCCGGCCGACCTCGTCGTCTACGGCGAGGACCCGCGCGCGGACGTCCGCGTCCTCGCGGCGCCGCGCCGGGTCGTCGTCAACGGCCGGGTGGTCGGCTGAGCCTGCCGGGCCCGGGTCAGCGGGTCAGGAAGGCGAGCCTGGCCCGCTTCTCCGGGAGGAAGACCTCCGGCAGGTCCACCTCGGGGAGGACGACCTCGGGGCCCGGCACGAAGCCGACGCGGACCATGCGGGCGATCGCCTTCTCGTTGGCGGCGTCGGGGTCGACCACGATCCGCGTGCGGTCGCGCAGCACGAACTCGACCAGGGCGCCGAGCAGCCGGCCGGAGAAGCCGGGCTCGGGCGCGGCGCTCGGCGCGAGGAGCAGGTGGACGCCGACGTCGCCGGGGAGCACCTCGTAGCACTCGCCGACCCGGTCGGCCTCGGGGTCGTACGTCTGGAAGAGCGCGACGGGCACGTCGTCCCGGGTGACGAGGAAGCCGTGGTGCGTGGTGAGCGAGTCGAGGTGCGCGTAGATCTCGCGGACCTGCTCGACGCTGGTGCCGCCCATGCCCCAGAAGCGGGCCCGGTCCTCGTTCACCCAGCCGTGGATGAGCGGCGCGTCCCGGTCGGGGTCGACGGGGGCGATGCGGACGGTGCCGAGACCTTCGACGGTCCGGGCGTACAGGGTGGTGGTCATGCCGATTCCTCTTCGGTGAGCAGGTTCCAGTCGGTGGTGACGGGGGCGAGGTCGCCCCGCAGCCACAGGGGCAGCTGGTCGCGGTGGTGGGGGTCGCCGGGGACGCCGGACGCGCCGAACGGCACGATCCAGCGGCTGTTCGCGCGGTCGGCGAGGTCCCAGACGTAGCGGGCGGCGGAGGCCCGGGCGCTGCGGTCGGTCCATCCGGGCACGCTGGAGGTGGAGAGCACGCAGTCGTGGTCGCCGCCGAGCTCCGGCCAGGCGTCGTCGGCGTCGGGCAGCGCCTGCCAGGGCGCGAGCCGGTGGGTGGCGCCCCAGGCGGCGGGCGGCTCGCCCGCGCCGATCTCGTCGAGCGCCTCGCGCACGATCCGGTCGACGTCCCCGGCGGGCACGGGCCCCGAGGTGAGCAGCGTCTCCAGGGCGAAGGCGACGCGCGGGCCGAGGGCCAGCCAGGGCCGGAACAGCTCCGGGTACGGGGCGGGTTCGCGCAGCGCGGCGAACGCCTCGTGGCCGGCCAGCCGGCGGACCACGGCGCCGCGGACGGCGGCGTAGAGCCCGGCGTCGGTGGACCGCGCGTCCATCCGCCGGTCCCATGCGAGGAGCCGCTCGCGGACGGCGCCTGCGGCGGGGGAGAGCCCGTCGCCGCAGGCCGCCACCTTCTCCAGGAGCCGGGCCGCCGAGGGGTTGTCGGTGTCCGCGTGCACGGCGGCGGTGGACTCCGGGGTCCAGGAGTCCGAGGCGTCGAGCAGTTCGGCGATCCGGGCCGCCCGGTGCGGCGGGGCGAACTCGACGCCGAGCGGCGCGGCCAGACCGCGGGCGTTGGCCATCACCGCGTGGCCGCGCACCTCGGCGCGCGGCAGCGGCGCCGGCTCCGCCTCCCAGGCGTGGGCCGGGTCCCAGGCGGGCACGACGCGGAGGGAGTTGGCGCGGTCCCGTACGGGCACGTGGCCGGCGGTCCGGTGGAGCAGGCCACCGCGGGTGTCGGCGGCCTGGACGACGTTGACCGGTTCGACCCAGCCGTCGAGGGCGGTGTCGACGTCGGCGACGGTCCGGGCGCGCAGGAGCGTGGGCAGGACCCCGAAGCCGAGCTCCCCGGTGACCCGGGGAGGGTGGCGCAGGCTGACGGCCTCCCAGGTCCCGGAGGCGCCGTCGGGGCTCCGGTCGGCGGCGGGTCCGCCGTCCGCGCCGATGATCACCGGCCCCCGGTCCGTCTCGATCACCTCGATGACGACGGGTTCCGCGCCGGCGACCTCGACGGTCTCGGTGTGGGTCGCCGCCGGGCGAGGGCCCTCGGGGCCGAGGGCCTCGACGCCGCCGTCGGGGAGCCGGCGCAGCCGCTCGCGGTACAGGTCCTGGTAGTCCGCCATCGCGTTGGTGATGGCCCAGGCCACCGGGCCGGTGTGGCCGAAGTGGGCGAGTCCGGGGATGCCGGGCACGGCGAGGCCGACGACGTCGTACGCGGGGCAGGCGAGCCGGATCTGCTGGTAGACGCCGGGCGCCTCGATGAACCGGTGCGGGTCGCCGGCGACGAGGGCCGCGCCGCTCGCGGTCCGCTCGCCCGCCACCACCCAGCCGTTGGAGCCCGCGGTGCCGGGGCCGTCGGTCGCGAAGAGCTCGGTCCACTCCTCGCCGAGCCGGCGGGCGACCTCGTCCCGCCACAGTTTGGTGGGGAATCCGGCGAAGAGGATGTGGGTGGAGAGCCAGACGGCGAGCGGGGTCCAGGGCTCCCACCGGCCGGGCGCGAGGCCGGTGGCGGCGAACTCGGGCGCGCGGCCGGCTCCTTCCGCGAGGCCGTCGTTGACGCCGTCGACGTAGGCGCGGACCCAGGCCGCCGTCCCCGGGTCGGTGCGGTCGAGCCGCTCGAAGCAGCGGCGGGCGGTGTCGGCGAGCCGGGCCTGGCGGACGAAGGTGTCCCAGCCCAGTTCGGCGGCGCCGAGGAAGGCGGCGGCGGTGCCCTGGGCCCGGTGCCGCTCGACCTCCAGCTGCCAGGCGCGGTCGCGGGCGGTGACCCGGCCCTGGGCGAAGGCGAGTTCGTCCGCGTCCGCGGCGCGCAGATGCGGGACGCCCCAGGCGTCCCGGTAGACCTCGATGCTCACGGAGACTCCGATCCCGTCCATGTCCGCGAAGATTTTCTTAGGTTAGGCTGGCCTAAATTAATCTACAGGAGTTCAGGGGAGGGGATTGCGGTGGGTCACGGCTGGCAGGGTGCCGTTCTCAAGTTGATGCGCGGCAGGGACTTCACGTTCACCGTCACGGGGGCCGAGCAGGTCACCGAGGACTACCGCAGGGTGCACCTCACGGACGGCGGCCTGCTCGCCGCCGCCGGGGTCCACCCCACGATGTGGGTGCGCCTCTGGTTCCGCGACGCCGGCAAACCGCACCAGCGCGCCTACACCCTGGTCGACCCCGACCCGGAGGTCGGCACCTTCAGCCTGGAGTTCGCCCTCCACGACGGCGTCGCCAGCCGGTGGGCCCGCACCTGCGCCCCCGGCGACACCGTCGAGGCCACCCTCCAGGGCACCGGCTTCGAGACCCCCGACCCCCTCCCCGGGCGACTGCTGGTGGTCGGTGACGCCGCCTCGCTCCCCGCGGTCAACTCGCTGCTCGACGCCCTGCCCGGCGTCCCGGCCACCGTCTGGTTCGAGACGCAGCACGCCTCCGACGAGGGGCTTCCGGTCCGGCTCGACCCCGCGCGGCACGAACTGCGCCGGGTGCCGCGCGAGGACGGCGGCGAGGCGCTCGTCACCCGGGTGAAGGCCGAGCTCCCCCAGCTCGCCGACGCCTCCTCGTACGTCTGGATCGCCTGCGACACCGCGACCACCCGGGCCCTCGCCGGATACGTCCGCAAGGACCTGGCGCTCCCCAAGGAGCGCGTCCACGCGCTCGGGTACTGGCGCGCGAGCTGAGTGCGCCGGGTTGACGATCCGTGACGTCGTGGCGTCGCGGATCGTTCTCACCGAATCCGCGCGCACCACCCCGTACGAAAGACGTGGGACGCGCGAGAACGGTTGTGTCCAAAAATATCGAAAATGAACACGGAAACCCCCCTTTGGAGTGAACTCACGTCAGGCGACTGTCGGTTCACTCTCCGTGCGTAAAGATTCCGGTGTCTCAAGTCGCCGAGGCCGCGCCGACCCACCGTCCCCGTGGTGAGCGGCCGGCGACGCCATGTCTCCTGTGGGGGTTCCACCATCGTGAACAGCAACGCCTTCCGCCTGCCCGGACGCCGTGCCGCCGCCGCCGCGACCGCCGTCGCGCTGACCGTCGGCCCCGTGCTCCTCGTGGCCCCCGCGGCCCACGCCACCGGCGGCGAAGGGCATGCCACCGCCGTCGTCCTGCGGACCGGGCTCGACGTCTCCCTCCTCGGGAAGACGGTGGACGTCCCCGTCAGGGCCTCCCTCAACGAGGTGAAGGCGCCGCGCACCGAGAGCGAGACGGCGCTCTCCGTGCGGGTGCAGGGAGCCGAGGGCGGCGAACCGATCGACCTCCTCGCCGCGGACGTCGCGACCTCGAAGGCCACCGTCGACGAGGAGAAGGCCGAGGGGTACGTGAACCTGGTCAAGGCGAAGGTGCACGTCCCCGGCATCCCGGCGCTCTCCCTCATCGAGGTCGAGAAGGTCACCGCCAAGGCGCTGTGCGAGACCGGCCGGAAGCCGGTCGCCCAGGCCAACGTCCTCGGCCACGTCACCGTCTTCGGGAAGAAGACCACCCTGTCCGCGGGCGGCCGGACCCAGGTCGCCGTGCCCGGCATCGGAGCCGTGACCCTGGACCTCTCCCGCACCTCCACGACCTCCCGCACCGCCGCGGCCACCGCCCTCGAACTCAGGGTGGAGGTCGACCCGCTGAAGCTCGGCGTGGCCGCCGTCGACGGCACGGTCACCCTCGCCGAGGCCACCTGCGAGACGCCCGCGGGCACCGCGCCGACGCAGAAGCCCACCGACAAGCCCACCGAGAAGCCGACCCAGCAGCCCACCGAGCGCCCGTCCGAGCAGCCCTCCGTCAAGCCCAGCGACGCCGGCGGCATCAAGACGAACAACGGCGGAACGACGCCGACCGGGAACCTGGCCGAGACCGGCGGCAGCTCCACCACCCCGTACATCGCGGCCGGAGCCCTCGCCCTTCTCGTCGCGGGCGGCGGCGCCCTCGCGCTGACCCGCTCGCGCGCCCGCTCCCGCGGCTGACGGCCCGAGGGGGAGGCGCCGGGGGGTGCCGGGAAAGGGGGGAGGGGAGGGCGACGCCGTCGCCCTCCCCTCCCCCCTTTCCCGCGCGGCGGCGGCGCCCCGGACGGGCCCGCCGCCGACCTGCCCGCCTCAGCCGCCCATGAGAAGCGCCTGGTCCAGGGCCTGGAGGAAGCGGTTCGTCGTCGCCCGGTCCCGCACCGCGAGCCGCAGCCAGTGCCGGTCGAGACCCGGGAAGGTGTCGCCCCTGCGGGCCGCGAAGCCCAGCGACCGCAGCCGCTCGCGCACCGCGTCCGCGCCGTCGATCCGCACCAGCACGAAGGGGCCCTCCGCCTCCGCGACCGTGCGCACCTCGTCGAACTCCGCCAGCCCGGCCAGCAGATGGGCCCGCTCCACGCCGATCCGGTGCGCCGCGTGCTCGGCCTCCGCGAGCGCCGCCCGCGACATGCACGCCTCCGCCGCCACCAGCGCCGGCGTCGACACCGGCCACAGCGGCTGGGCCCGCTCCAGGGCCGCGACCGTCTCCGGCTCCGCGAGGACGTAGCCGATCCGCAGCCCGGCGAGCCCCCAGGTCTTGGTGAGGCTGCGCAGCACCACGAGCCCCGGCACGTCGGTCCGCCCGGCCAGCGACTCGCGCTCTCCCGGCACCGCGTCGAGGAACGCCTCGTCGACCACCAGCGTCCGCCCCGGCCGGGCGAGCGCCGCGATCGACGCGGCCGGATGCAGCACCGAGGTCGGGTTCGTGGGGTTCCCGATCACCACCAGGTCCGCGTCCTCCGGCACCAGCGCCGGATCCAGCCGGAACCCGTCCGCCTCGCGCAGCAGCACCCGGCCCACCTCGTGCCCGGCGTCCCGCAGCGCGGCCTCCGGCTCGGTGAACTGCGGATGCACCACGACCGGCCGCCGCACCTCCAGCGCCCGCGCGAGCAGCACGAACGCCTCGGCGGCGCCGGCCGTGAGCAGCACCCGGTTCGAGGCCAGGTCGTGCCGCTCGGCGACCGCGGCCCGCGCGGCCCGGCCGTCGGGGTAGGCGGCGAGGCCGGTCAGCGAGTCGGCGATGCGCTCCCGCAGCCACTCCGGCGGGGTGTTCGTCCGGACGTTGACCGCCAGGTCGATCAGTTTCTCGTCGCGGACCTCGGCGTCACCGTGGTGGCGCAGGTCGTGGGCGTCGGTATCCGTATGGGTGTCCATGGCCGCCGTCGTGTGGGGGGTGGGGATCGTGGGGGGTGATCCGGGCTCGCCAGCGATGTACCCGTGAGCCCGGGGCAACAACCGTACGCCCGGGGCGTCTTCGTTCGGAAGAAACGGGACGGAAAGGGCCACGGCGCACGTTGCGCCCCGTGATGTCCTCTTCGGTACGAGAAGTGCGGAATCACCGCCCGCGGCCGCTCCCTCCCGCGCGGCCAGCAGCGCCGCGGCCTCCGCCACCGACGCCGTCCCCGTCGCCGCCAGCGGCCGCGCCGACGGATGCGGTACGGCCACGGCCGCCAGCTCCCCGGCCGGGAAGGCCCGCACCGGCACCCCCAGCGCGGCCGCCGACCCCACGATCCCCGGCTCGGCCGCCCGCCGGTCCAGCGTGGCCAGCGACCGGACGTCGGCGCGCGTCAGCCCCGCCTCCCGCAGCACGGCGTCGACCAGCGCCAGGAGCTCCGTCACCGGCACGCCCGACCGCGCCCCGACGCCGAGGTGCGCGCACGTCGTCCCATCCGATAGCAAAGGCGCATGGCTGTGGTCGTCGCGCTCGGCGCGTTCCTGATGACGCTCTTCGGCGGCTGGGTCGCGCAACGCGTCACCGACCGCCGCCACCTGGTCCTCGGCCTCGCCGGCGGACTCATGCTCGGCGTCGTCGGACTCGACCTCCTGCCGGAGGCCCTGGAGGCCGCGGGCGAGGACGTCTTCGGAGTGCCGCAGGCGCTGCTGCTCTTCGTCGGCGGCTTCCTCTTCGCCCACGTGATGGAGCGTCTCCTCGCCGTCCGCAGTGCCGCGCACGGCGTCGGACCCGGCGACCGGGCCCCGCAGGTCGGACTCACCGCCGCCGCCGCGATGGTCGGCCACAGCCTCATGGACGGCATCGCCCTGGGCGCCGCCTTCCAGGTCGGCGGCGGCATGGGCGCCACCGTCGCCCTCGCCGTCATCACCCACGACTTCGCCGACGGCTTCAACACGTACACGATCACGAGCCTCTACGGGAACGCCCGCCGCAAGGCCCTCGCCATGCTCGTCGCCGACGCCGTCGCCCCGCTCGTCGGCGCGGCCTCCACCCTGCTGTTCACTCTTCCGGAGGAACTGCTCGGCAGCTATCTCGGGTTCTTCGGCGGCGCCCTGCTCTACCTCGCCGCGGCCGAGATCCTGCCCGAGGCCCACCACGACCACCCCGCCCGCTCCACCCTGCTGTGCACGGCGGGGGGCGTGGCCTTCATCTGGCTCGTCGTGGGCCTCTCGGGCGGCTGAACTCACCCGCAGTGCCCCACGAACCGAGCGGCGACCTCCGGGGACCCGGCCCAGTGGGTGTGCACGTAACTCGCGTGGACCCCGCCCTGGACGAACCCCTCCACCCGCCGCTCCGGCTGCCGCAGCCCCCAGGCCGGAGTCGCCCCCGCGCCCGGCTCGATCACGGTCCGGTGGAACTCGTGCCCCCGCATCCTCGCCCCGGCCGGAGCGAGGACGCCGTCGCTGACCGCGACGGCGTCGCGGTACCCGAGCGTGAGCCGCTCCGACATCCGCGCGTCGGCGTCGAGCACCCCGCACATGGGCGTGCCGTCGAGGGACCGCGCCAGGTACAGCAGCCCGGCGCACTCGGCGGCGACCGGCGCGCCCGACGCGGCGAGCTCGGCCACGGCCTTCCTCAGCGGCTCGTTGGCGGACAGCTCGGGGCCGTACATCTCGGGGAACCCGCCCCCTATGACGAGCCCGCCCGTCCCCTCGGGGAGGACCTCGTCCCGCAGCGGGTCGAACGTGACCACCTCCGCGCCGGCGGCGGTCAGCAGCTCCGTGTGCTCGGCGTACGAGAACGTGAACGCGGCCCCGCCCGCGACGGCGATCACCGGCCTGCGGCCGGTCCCGCCCCGCCCGGGGCCCGCCCACGGCCCGTGCGGCTCCCACGGCTCGGCGTCCAGCGGCGGAGCCGACCGCGCGAGCGCCAGCAGCGCCTCCAGGTCGCACCCGGCCCGCACCTGCTCCGCCTGCGCCGCCACCGCCTCCACGGCCTGCGCCTGCCGCTCGGCGACCGGCACGAGACCGAGGTGCCGGGACGGCGTCGCCACCGCGGGAGCCCGCCGCAGGACCCCGAGCACCGGTACGCCGGACTCCCCGAGGGCCTCCCGCAGCAGATGCTCGTGGCGGTCCGTCGCGACCTTGTTGAGGATCACGCCGCCGATCCGCACCTCCGGGTCCCAGGACGCGAAGCCGTGCACCAGCGCCGCCACGGACCGCGACTGCGAGGACGCGTCGACGACGAGGACCACCGGCGCCTTGAGGAGCTTCGCCACCTGGGCGGTGGACGCCAGCTCGCCCTGGTCGGCGGCGCCGTCGTACAGACCCATGACGCCCTCGACCACGGCCAGGTCGCAGCCGCGCGCCCCGTGCAGGAAGAGCGGCGCCACCAGCCCCGTACCGCACATGTACGAGTCGAGGTTGCGGCCCGGCCGGCCGGTGGCCAGGGCGTGGTAGCCCGGGTCGATGTAGTCGGGGCCGACCTTGTGCGGGGAGACGGCCAGACCACGGCCCGCGAACGCGGCCATGAGGCCGGTCGCGACCGTGGTCTTGCCCGCGCCCGAGGAGGGCGCGGCGATGACGAGACGTGCTACCACTCGATGCCCCGCTGGCCCTTCTGACCGGCGTCCATCGGGTGCTTGACCTTGGACATGTCGGTGACCAGGTCGGCGAAGTCGACCAGCTCCTGCGGCGCGTTGCGGCCGGTGATGACGACGTGCTGGTGCCCGGGACGGTCCCGGAGCACCTGGACGACCTCGGCGGTGTCGATCCAGCCCCAGTGCAGCAGGTAGGCGAACTCGTCGAGGACGTAGAACGTGTACTTCTCCTCGGCGAGGTCCCGCTTGACCTGCTCCCAGCCCTCGCGGGCCTTGTCCTCGTGGGACTGCTCGCCCTCGGCGACCTCGCGCTGGATCCAGGACCAGCCCTCGCCCATCTTGTTCCAGGTGACCGTGCCGCCCTTGCCGGTCTCGCCGAGCGCCTTGAGGGCGTTCTCCTCGCCGACCCTCCACTTGGCGGACTTGACGAACTGGAACACCCCGATCGGCCAGCCCTGGTTCCAGGCGCGCAGCGCCATGCCGAACGCGGCGGTCGACTTCCCCTTGCCGACGCCGGTGTGCACCATCACCAGTGCGCGGTTGCGGCGCTGACGGGTGGTGAGACCGTCGTCGGGCACGACGGTCGGCTGTCCCTGCGGCATTAAGCGGCCCTCCATGCTGTCTGCGTTGTCTGTCCTGCTGCCTGTACGTCCCTGACGAGGCCGGCGATCGCATCGGCGCGCAGCTCGTCCAAGGTCACTGCGGTACCGCCGAGTTCACCGGCGAGCCGGCCGGCGAGCCCCAGCCGCACCGGCCCGGTCTCGCAGTCCACGACCACGCCGGCCGTCCCCTCGGCGGCGTGCAGCCGCGCGGCCCGGGCGGCGAGCGCCAGCGGATCCCCGCCGGCCCGGCCGCCCGTCGCCCGGCCGTCGGTGACGACGACGAGCAGCGGGCGCCGCGACGGGTCCCTCAGCCGCTCGACGCGCAGCACGTCGTGGGCCTTGAGCAGACCGGCCGCGAGCGGCGTGCGGCCGCCGGTCGGGAGCTGCTCCAGGCGGGCGGCGGCGGCGTCCACGGACGACGTCGGCGGCAGCGCCACCTCGGCGTCCCGGCCCCGGAAGGTGACCAGGCCGACCTTGTCGCGCCGCTGGTAGGCGTCGAGGAGCAGCGACAGCACCGCGCCCTTGACCGCGCTCATCCGCTGCCGGGCCGCCATCGATCCGGAGGCGTCCACCACGAAGAGCACTAGGTTGCCCTCGCGCCCCTCCCGGGTCGCCTGCCGCAGGTCGTCGCGGCGGACCACCAGACCGGGCCCGGACCGCCCGCGCGCCTTCTGGTGCGGAGCGGCGGCCCGCACGGTCGCCGACAGGTGCAGCTTGGTCAGCGCGCCCTTGGGGCGCACCGATCCCGTGGTCCTGCCGTGCTCGGTGCGCGCCCGGGAGCGGCGCCCGGCCGCGCCCTCGCCGAGCCCCGGCACGCTCAGCGTCCGCGTACGGAACGGCTCGGCGGCCTTGACGGCGGCGCGCTCGCCGGCGCCCGACCCGGAGCCCTGCGGCGCCGGCGCGGGGGCCTCCTCGGGTGCCGGCGCCTCCTCGGGTGCCGGTCCGTCCTCGGACGCCGGGAGCTCCTCGGGGGCCGGCCCCTCGCCCTGCGGCGGAATCCCGCCGCCCTCCGGACCGCCGCCGGGGCCCCCGTCCGGGCCGCCGTCACCGGGGCCGTCGGGCTCCGGGTCCTCGTCGGGCTCCTCGCCCTTGAACCGCTCCAGCGTCTCGTCGAGCTTGTCCTCGTCGAGGCCGGGCGCGTCGAACGGCGAGCGCCGGCGACGGTGGGGGAGGGCCAGCAGCGCGGCCTGGCGCACGTCCTCCGAGGTGACCTCGGTCCGTCCCGCCCACGCGGCGAGCGCGCTCGCCGTGCGGGCCATCACGATGTCGGCGCGCATGCCGTCCACCTCGAACGCGGCGCAGGTCGCGGCGATCTGGAGCAGCACGGCGTCCCCGAGGGCCACCCGCGGCAGCAACTCCCGCGCGGCGGCGATCCGTCCGCGCAGCTCGGCCTCCTCGGCCGCCCAGCGCCCGGCGAAGGCGGCCGGGTCGTCCTCGAAGGAGAGCCGGCGCCGCACGACCTCCACCCGCTGCTCGGGCACCCGCGAGGCGGCGACCTCGACGGTCAGCCCGAAGCGGTCGAGCAGCTGGGGCCGCAGTTCGCCCTCCTCCGGGTTCATCGTCCCGACCAGCAGGAAGCGTGCGGCGTGCCGCACCGAGACGCCCTCGCGCTCGACGTACGAGGAGCCCATCGCGGCCGCGTCGAGGAGCAGGTCGATCAGGTGGTCGTGGAGGAGGTTCACCTCGTCGACGTAGAGGATGCCCCGGTGGGCGTCGGCGAGGAGCCCCGGCTCGAACGCCTTCACCCCGTCCGCGAGCGCCTTCTCGATGTCGAGCGCGCCGACGAGCCGGTCCTCCGAGGCGCCGACGGGCAGCTCGACCATCCGGGCCGGCCGCGCCTCGGCCCCCAGGACCTCGTGCGGCCCGTCCGGGCAGCCGGGGTCGGGCGCGCCCGGGTCGCAGCTGAACCGGCACCCGGCGACGACCGGGACCTCCGGCAGCAGTTCGGCGAGGGCGCGGACGGCGGTGGACTTCGCGGTGCCCTTCTCGCCCCGCACGAGGACCCCGCCGACGGCCGGGCTGACGGCGTTCAACAGCAGCGCGAGCCGCAGGTCGTCCATGCCGACGACGGCGGTGAACGGATAGCGGGTGCTCATCGGGTGGTCCTCTCCTCGAATTCGGTCGGCTCGTGCCCCACGGGGCCGGCCCCCGTCACGGCGCACCCGGCGGGACGAACGGCAGCCCCGACGGCGCACCCCGCTCGATCAGCCGCAGCAGCGCGTCGGTGTCCGCGTGTTCCTCGATCAGGTCGCCGAGCCGGTCCAGCTGCTCCTCGCGCAGGGCGCCGAAGGACGTGTCGGGCGCCGGGACGAACCGCCGTCCCGCCGCCGCCGCGACCTCCCGCAGGAACGCCCTGCGGAAGCCGTCGCTCTCCAGGGAGCCGTGCCAGTGGGTGCCCCACACGGCGCCGACCCGGCAACCGTCCAGGAAGGGCTCCCCGCCCTCCACGGTCGCGACCCCGTGGTGGATCTCGTACCCCTCGACGCGCTCGCCGAGGGCCTCGCCGACCGGTCGGGCGAGGGTCTTCTCGCGGGCGAACCGGACGCGCACGGGCAGCAGCCCGAGGCCCTCGACGGCTCCGGCCCGGGACTCGACCTCGTCGTCGATGTGCTCGCCGAGGACCTGGAAGCCGCCGCAGACACCGAGCACCGGGCGGCCCTCGGCCGCGCGGCGGGCCAGTTCGCCGGCGAGCCCGCGCTCCCGGAGCCAGGCCAGGGCCTTGACGGTCCCGCGGGTGCCGGGGACGACGACCAGGTCGGCGTCGACCAGTTCCTCCGGCCGGTCCACGAACCGGACGACGACGCCCGGCTCGGCGGCCAGGGCGTCGACGTCCGTGAAGTTCGACATCAGCGGTACGGCGCAGACGGCGACCCGCAGCACGTCGGCGCCGACCGGCGGCGCGACGACGGACTCCCGGACGGTGCCGCGCAGCGAGACGCGCAGGCCGTCCTCCTCGTCGATGCCCAGCCCGTGCGCGTACGGCAGGACGCCGAAGGTCCGCCGCCCGGTCAGCCCGTGGAGCATGTCGAGGCCGGGTTCGAGCAGGGTGACGTCGCCCCGGAACTTGTTCACCAGGTAGCCGGCGACGAGGGCCTGGTCCTCGCGGCCCAGCAGCGCCGTCGTCCCGAAGAACTGGGCGAAGACCCCGCCCCGGTCGATGTCCCCGACCACCACGACGGGCAGCCGCGCGGCCCGCGCGATGCCCATGTTCACGATGTCCGTGCGCCGCAGGTTGATCTCGGCCGGACTGCCCGCCCCCTCGCAGATCACGGCGTCGTACATGCCCCGGAGTTCCTCCAGGCACGCCAGGACGGGTTCGAGGAGTTCCTTCTGCCGTCCCCCGTGGTAGCCGCGGGCGCTCAGTTCGCCGACCGGCTTTCCCATCAGGACGACCTGGCTGGAACGGTCGCTGCCGGGCTTGAGCAGCACCGGGTTCATCAGCGCGGTCGGCTCGACGCGGGCGGCCTGGGCCTGCATGGCCTGGGCCCGCCCGATCTCGGCGCCCTCGCGGGTGACGAAGGAGTTGAGGGACATGTTCTGTCCCTTGAACGGCGCCACCTTCAGGCCCTGGCGGACCAGCCAGCGGCAGATTCCGGCCGTCACCACGCTCTTGCCGGCGTCGGACGTGGTCCCGGCGACGAGCAGTCCGCCACCCCTCATGCGTTCCTCCGCTTCAGCGCGCTCACGATCAGCCGGCCGCCCACGCAGGCGGCCAGGGTCAGTCCGGTGACCCGGCGGGACAGCCGGACCGCCCGCTCGATGTCGGCGACCTCCACGGGCCGCCCCTCCCCGTTGAGCACGGGCCGGTGCTCGACCCGCCCGCCGTACGCGAGGGTCCCGCCGAGCCGCACGCCGAGGGCGCCCGCGAAGGCGGACTCGACGGGGCCCGCGTTCGGGCTGGGGTGCCGTGCCGCGTCCGCGCGCCAGACCCGTGCGGCTCCGCGCGGGTCGCCGCCCGCGACGGTGGCGAGGACGGCGGTCAGCCGGGCCCCGGGCCAGCCGGCCACGTCGTCCAGCCGCGCCGAGGCCCAGCCGAACCGGCGGTGGCGGGGGGACTTGTGGCCGACCATCGCGTCGAGGGTGTTGACGGCCCGGAAGCCCACGAGCCCCGGCACGCCCGCGACGGCGCCCCAGAAGAGGGCGCCGACCACGGCGTCGGAGGTGTTCTCGGCGACGGACTCCACGACCGCGCGGGCCATCGCGGGGCCGTCCAGGGCCTGCGGGTCGCGCCCGCAGAGGTGGGGCAGCCGCTCCCGGGCCACCTCCAGGTCCCCGGCCTCCAGCGCCCCGCCGATCGCGCGGGCCTCCCGGCCCAGGGTCGTCCCGCCGACCACGGCCCACACGGCGGCGGCGGTCAGGGCGACGGAGGCGGCGCGGCTGTCCTTGACCGCGCGGGCGGCGAGGGCGCCGGCCGCGGCCGTGGCGCCGGCGCAGACGGCGGTGTGCAGGGCGCCCCAGCCCCGGTGGTCGTGGTGGAGACGCTCCTCGACGGCGGCGGCCGCCCGGCCGAACGCGGCGACGGGATGTCCGCGGCGGGGGTCGCCGACCAGCCGGTCGACGGCGAGGCCGAGGGTCGCTCCGTACGCGAAGACACGGGTGGCTCTGGAAAGGCTGCGGCTGCGGCCGGGCATGGCGCAATGTCCTCACTCAGGGTCCGCGCCCTGGATCGACGTGACCGGCGGCGAGAGTTCCTGACTCCCGGACCCTGGGGATCCGGTCACAGTGGCGGGACCGCGCCGGATTCGCACCGGACTTCCTCTGCTGCCGCCGTAATGGCCTCGGCAGTCCACCACGGCCCGAGAACAGCCGTCAACTCACCGTTGACCTGCGTCGCGTCACTGTGCGGAGCACCACAAACACGAGGGCCGGGCGGTCCGCACCCGAAGGTGCGGACCGCCCGGCCGAGGTACCGGGGACCGTCAGGCGACGATCAGGTAGATGCCGTACGCCACGGCCGCCAGGCACAGGGCGAAGCAGGCGTACGCGCCGGTGCGGGCCAGGGCGGCGGAACCGCCCTGGGCGGCGGCCTGCTCCTGCTTGGAGAGGCCGATGACGCCGAGGGTGAAGAGGCCCACCAGGGCGACGGTCGCCACGAGGCTGACTCCGAAGACGGAGCCGAGGGCTGCCCAGTCGATCTTCATGTCGTTGGTTCCTTACACCGCTGCCGCGGGGGCGGGGGGAGCGGCCGGGTCCGTGGGAGCCGGCGCGGGGATGGTGGTCTTGAGGTCCGCGTCCGCGACCGCGGCGACGGAGCCGGCCGGCGGCGGGGTGACGGCGGCGATCGCCGTGGTCACCACACCCGCGGGCTCGGGGGCGTCGAGGTCGTCGGCGGTGACGTTGTGCTGGTCGACCGGCTTGCGGCGGGAGAGCGCCCAGATGACGGCCGAACCGGAGACCAGCAGGACCGCGACGGCGGCGATGCCCCAGGTGCCCTGCTTGGTCAGGAACTCGGCGCCGGCGCCGACCAGACCCGCGGCGGGCAGGGTCAGGCCCCAGGCGACGAACATCCGGGTCGCGGTCGACCAGCGGACGACGCCGCCCTTGCGGCCGAGGCCGGCACCCATCACGGCACCCGAGCAGGACTGGGTGGTGGAGAGGGAGAAGCCGAGGTGCGAGGAGGCCAGGATGACCGTGGCGGCGCTGGTCTGGGCGGCGAAGCCCTGCTGCGGCTTGAGGTCGGTGAGGCCCTTGCCCATGGTGCGGATGATGCGCCAGCCGCCGAGGTAGGTGCCGAGCGCGATGGCGACACCGGCGGAGACGACGACCCACAGCGGGGGGTTCGAGCCGGGGCTGACGACGCCCTGCGTGACCAGGGCGAGGGTGATGATGCCCATCGTCTTCTGGGCGTCGTTGGTGCCGTGGGCGAGGGAGACGAGACCGGCGGAGGCGATCTGGCCGACGCGGTAGCCCTTGGCGGTGTGCTTCTCGTCGGTCTTGGCGCCGATCTTGAACGTCAGCCGGGTGGCCAGCATCGCGGCGAGGCCGGCGACGATCGGCGCCGCGATGGCCGGGATCAGGACCTTGGTGACGATGGTCGGGGCGTTCACGGCGGACCAGCCGGCCGACATGACCGCGGCGCCGATGAGTCCGCCGAAGAGAGCGTGGGAGGAGCTGGACGGCAGGCCCAGGAGCCAGGTCAGCAGGTTCCACAGGATGGCGCCCACGAGCGCCGCGAAGATCACTTCTGTACGAATGCCCTCTTCGTTGATGATCCCGCCGGAGATCGTCTTGGCGACCTCCACGGACAGGAACGCTCCGACGAGGTTCAGCACGGCGGACATGGCCACCGCCGTCTTGGGCTTGAGAGCACCGGTCGAGATGGTCGTGGCCATCGCGTTGGCGGTGTCGTGGAAACCGTTCGTGAAATCGAACACGAGAGCTGTCACGACCACAATGGCGAGCAGCAGCGTGATGTGTTCCATTTACCCAGGCAATCGTTTGACGTCAGTGGCTCGACGAACGTAAGCAACCTGGGTGAACGGAAGATGAACTGGGGCGGGCGGCGTGGTGTCCCTATCCGGTGTCAAGAGATTCCGCTTGTCCTCCCAGAGGGTCGGCTGTCCACGATGCGGTCACCCCGCAACCCCGGGTAATCCGGTCCCTCCCCGGGCACGTATGACCTGCCCGGGTTCCTCCGCGACCGCCCCGTTCCGCTCCCCGGACGGAACCATCCGACCGGGGGACCCCGCCGGGGAGACCCATGTCACTCCCCTGGGTGGCGTCCGGAGGAGCGCACGCCGCCGCCGTCGGCCCCCCCGCCCGGCTCCGTCCGGTGGCACCCCGCCCGCACCCTGCCGACACTGGAGAGCGTGCGCCCGGCTACAGCGACGGCAGTGGCCGTCACCACTCTGATCGGTGCCGGCGCGGCCGCGGTCGCGGCCGGCCGGTACGCCAGCGACGTCGCCCTCAAGGCGCCGTCCGGACGACCCCTCCCCGGGGATCCACGCCTGACCGTGCACGCCACGGGCCCGGACCGGATCACCCTGACCCGCAGCCTCGCCTCGCTGCGCCCCGGCACGTACGGCATCGAGGCCCCCGGCCTGCACGCCGTCGTCGGCCCCGTCCTCGACCGCGTCCCGCACACCGCCGACACCGTCGTCCGGCGTCTGGAACGCGTCGAGCTCGGCACCCCCGGCCCCGGCAGCCGCGTCCGCCTCACCCCCCAGCTGCACCGGGGCACCCCGACCACCGCCCTCGGCCTGGCCCACGAGGACGTCGAGATCCCCGGCGAACTCGGCCCCCTGCCCGCCTGGATCGTGCACGGCCCGCGCAGCACCTGGGTGATCGCCCTGCACGGCCTCGGCACCACCCGCGAGCACCCGCTGAACGTCGTCCCCTTCTTCCACCGCCGCAAGATCCCGGTCCTGGTCCCCGCCTACCGCGGCGACGAGGGCGCGCCGCCCTCCCCGGACGGCCTCGCCCACCTCGGCGACTCCGAGTGGCGCGACGTCGACGCCGCCATCCGCTACGCCGTCCGCCGCGGCGCCTCCCAGGTCGTCCTGCACGGCTGGGGGACCGGCGCCTCGATGGCCCTGCGGGCCGCCGCCGAGTCCGGGGTCCGCGACCGCATCGCCGGCCTCGTCCTCGACTCCCCGGTCCTCGACTGGGAGGCCACCCTGCGCAACCTCGCCGCGGCCCGCCACGTCCCCGGCCCGCTGCTCCCGCTCGCCGTCCGCGCCGCCCAGGGCAGGACCGGCGCGCACGGCGACCGCGTCGGGGCCGCCGCCTCGCCGGACGCCCTGCGGGTCCCGGTCCTCCTCGTCCACGGCCCCGACGACACGATCGCCCCCTGGGGCCCGTCGGTGGAGCTCGCCGCCCGCCGCCCCGACCTGGTCAGCCTGCGGACCGTCCGGCAGGCGCCGCACGCGGCGATGTGGAACGCCGACCCGGTCGGCTACGAGGAGTCCCTGCGCCGCTTCCTCACCCCGCTCTTCTGACCCGTCCCGGGGAAGCCCGGGAGGCCGCGGCGGTGCCGCCCCGGAGAGGCGTTCCGGCGGCAGTTGTGACGGGGCAGCGGATTCCGATTGGGCTTTCGGGCCGTCAGCGGGAAGACTGCCCCCGTGACGTCTCGAAAGCCCGATGAACCATTGGCGCGCAACTCCAGACTCCGACTCGTCCGCCCGCGGGCCCTGGCCACCGCCCGACGGGCCGTGACGACCCGGCGCACCCGGCCGGCGCCGCGGCCGCCCGAGGGCACTCCGCCCCGCGCGGAACTCGCCCGGCAGGCCCGGCAGGTCCTCGCCGACGCCGTACGGATCGCCCGCTGGGCCGCCGTCGAGCACGGCGCCGAGACCACCCTCCGCCCCGGCGCGGGGGCCGACACCGCCCGGGAACGAGCCTCCGCCGCACTGGGCCTGACACCCGGCCAGATCGGCGCCGGCTGGGACCGCGCCCGGCTCGCCGGCCTCGTCGAACTGCACGGCGACGCCGTACGCCCTGGCTGGCGGCTGCACGCCTGGGACCGCGACGACTCCGCCGTCCTCCGCGGCTGGGTCGCCCTCTTCGACGCCTGGTCCCTGGTCCACCCGGCCCCCGAGGGGGTCGCGCCCGGCGCCGTCGCCGAGGTCGTCGAGGCCGTCCCGCAGGTGCTGTCGCTGCTCCAGCTCTCCCAGGGCCCGGTGCTCGTCCCCGCCCTCCTCGACCTCCTCGTCCAGCGGGTCGAGGAACTCCGCGAGGAGCGCTGCGAGGTGCCCGCGGCCGAGCCGTCCCCCGAACCGGCGGACGTCCCCGGCACCGACGGCCTGCCCGCCCTGCTCGACTGGGCGCTCGAAGGTCTGGCCGCCGTCGGCGCACTCACCCTCGACCCCGGTGCTCCGGAGCGCCACGCCACCCTGACCCCGCTCGGCAACTGGGCGGTCTGGGTCAAGCTGGAGCAGATCTGCGTCGCCGCGCAGAGCCCCGCGGGGAACATCGAGCAGTCCGCCGAGGACATGCTCCGCGGCTGCGCCCGGCTCACCCCGGGCCCGGCCCGCGACGAGTACCGCGCCTGGCTCGCCGCCCGCACCCTGTCCAGCGCGGTGACCGAGCTGCTCGCCGTCGCCCGGGGCGAGGACGCGCTGCTGCGCGGGCTCGCCTTCGAGGCGCTCCGGGTCGTCGGGGCGCCCGCCGAGGCCGAGGTCAGGGCCACCGTCGCGGAGCCCTCCCTGCGCCCCTACGCGCTGCTCTGGCTGGCCGAGTACGACGGCGCCGACCCCGACGACGCCCAGGAGGTGCTCAGCCGGGAGGAGGCGACCTGGCTCTGGGTGGACACCGCCGCCGCCGTCGCCGACCACGGCGAGAGCGCGCTGCTCGTCCGCCACCTCGACTCCGCGGTGCAGGGCACCGTCCCCGCGCTGCTCGACGAGGTCCGGGCGGTCGGCCATCCCCGTACCGTCCAGGTGCTGGTCGCCCTCGCCGCCGCCCATCCGGACCCGGCCCTGGCCAAGGCGGTCCGCAGGGCCGCCTTCCAGGTCCACACCGGCGGCGCGTGACGGAGCGACCGCACCGGCCGGCGCCGCCCGGCCCGCGCCCGCCGGGGCCGCACCTCCTAGTCGGCCGCGCCGGGCGTGTAGGTACCGAAACTCCAGATGTTCCCCTCGGCGTCCCGGGCCGTGTAGTCCCGGGAGCCGTACTCCTGGTCGGTGGGCGGCAGCACGATCTCGACGCCGTGGGCGACCGCGCGGGCGTGGTGCTCGTCGACGTCGTCCACGTGCACGAAGACGCCCACCGGGCCGCCGCCGGCCATCAGCTTGTCGAACTCGCTGCCGGTGCCCTTGCTGCCCAGCATCACCATGCCGTTGCCGAAGGACAGCTCGGCGTGCGCGATCCGGCCGTCCTCGGCCTCGTACACGGCCGTGGCGGTGAAGCCGAAGCCCTCCGTGAGCTGCCGGATCGCCGCCTTGGCGTCCTGGTACGTCAGCGTCGGACAGATGTGCGGCGCTTCGGTCATTCCGTCACTCCCTCTCGATGCAGCCGAATGTGACCTGGATCTCAGTCTGGCAGTCGCCCCCGGCAACTCAGCGGAAGGTGTTGCACTGGGCCATGTCGCCGGTCCGGTAGCCCTGGTAGAACCACTGCTGCCGCTGCGCCGCCGATCCGTGCGTCCAGTTCTCCGGCGTCACCCGCCCCTGGAACCGTTCCTGGATCCGGTCGTCGCCCACCGCGGCCGCCGCGTCCAGGCCGTCGCGGATGTCGTCGTCGGTGAGCCGGGTCAGCACCGGCCGGCCCGTCCGCTCGTCCGGGGTGGTCGTCGCGTGCCGCGCCCACACCCCGGCGTAGCAGTCCGCCTGGAGTTCGACCCGGACGGCGTTGGAGTTCGCGCCGGTCCGCCCGTCCTGGGCGCGGCTCAGGGTGCCCATCAGGTTCTGGATGTGGTGGCCGTACTCGTGCGCCACCACGTACGCCTGGGCGAAGGGCCCGCCGGTCGACCCGAACTTGGTGCGCAGCTCGTCGAAGAAGCCCAGGTCCAGGTAGACCTGCCGGTCGCCGGGGCAGTAGAAGGGGCCGACGGCGGAGGTCGCCGAGCCGCACGCGGTCCCGACCCGCTGGGCGAACAGGACGGTGGAGGCGTTCCCGTAGGTCCCGCCGCGGCGCGCGTACTCGCTCCGCCAGAAGTCCTGGACGCTGTTGACGACGGCGACGATCCGGCAGTCCTCGCGGGTGTTGGCGTCCGAGCCCTTGCGGCAGGTCTGGCCGACCTGGCTCGCCGAGGAGGCGCTCGCGGCCGGTTCGTCGCCGCCGCCGGAGAGGCCGAGCTGCTCGGGGCCGACGCCGAAGAGCACGCCGAGGACCAGTGCGATGAGGCCGATGATGCCGCCGCCGACGGTCGCCCTGCCGCCGGGGATGCGGCTGCCGCGGACGTCCCGCACCTCCGAGGTGTCCAGGTCGGCGTCGTCGTCGAACTGCACGGTCCACCACCCTCCGCGTCACTGCCGCGGCAGTGGCCGCCGCCCTGCGCCGAGTATCGGACGATCTACGGCCTTCCGCCCCTTTTGAATTTCATTGGCGGGAATGTGAGAAAGCTCCGATCGGGCCTCCGTGCCCCACATGGCCGAAAACCAGTTGCAGGCGCCCGTTAGACTGGCCGCATGGCCATTCTCCCTTGGGTGCATTAGCGGCGTCGAAGCCCGCCACCAGTCGTCCTTCCGCCCTTCCCATCGCCCTGGAGTCTGTCCGTGATCACCGCTTCCGGCATCGAGCTGCGCGCCGGCGCCCGCGTCCTCATCGAATCCGCTTCCTTCCGCATCGCCAAGGGCGACCGCATCGGTCTCGTGGGCCGCAACGGAGCCGGCAAGACCACCCTCACCAAGTGCCTCGCCGGCGAGGGCCAGCCCGCCGCCGGCGCGATCGCCCGCTCCGGCGAGGTCGGCTACCTCCCGCAGGACCCCCGCACCGGCGACCTCGACGTCCTGGCCCGCGACCGCATCCTCTCCGCCCGCGGCCTCGACACCCTCCTCAAGAAGATGCGGGCGAACGAGGAGCGCATCGCGACCGGCTCCGGCGCCACCCGCGACAAGGCCATGCGGCAGTACGAGCGCCAGGAGACCGAGTTCCTCACCAAGGGCGGCTACGCGGCCGAGGCCGAGGCGTCCACCATCGCCGCCGCCCTCGGCCTGCCCGACCGGGTCATGGGCCAGCCGCTGCACACCCTCTCCGGCGGTCAGCGCCGCCGCGTCGAGCTCGCCCGGATCCTCTTCTCGGACGCCGACACCCTGCTCCTCGACGAGCCGACCAACCACCTCGACGCCGACTCCATCATCTGGCTGCGCGACTACCTGAAGACCTACCGCGGCGGCTTCATCGTGATCTCCCACGACGTCGACCTCGTCGAGACCGTGGTCAACAAGGTCTTCTACCTGGACGCCAACCGCTCCACGATCGACGTCTACAACATGGGCTGGAAGCTCTACCAGCAGCAGCGCGAGGCCGACGAGAAGCGCCGCAAGCGCGAGCGGCAGAACGCCGAGAAGAAGGCCGCCGCCCTCAACTCGCAGGCCGACAAGATGCGCGCCAAGGCCACCAAGACCGTCGCCGCGCAGAACATGGCCAAGCGCGCCGAGCGGCTGCTCTCCGGCCTGGAGGCCGTCCGCGCCTCCGACAAGGTCGCCAAGCTCCGCTTCCCGGACCCGGCGCCCTGTGGCAAGACCCCGCTCACCGCCGAGGGGCTCTCCAAGTCGTACGGCTCGCTGGAGATCTTCACCGACGTGGACCTCGCCATCGACAAGGGCTCCCGCGTCGTCATCCTCGGCCTCAACGGCGCGGGCAAGACGACCCTGCTGCGCCTCCTCGGTGGCGTCGAGCAGCCCGACACCGGCGAGGTCACCCCCGGCCACGGCCTGAAGCTCGGCTACTACGCCCAGGAGCACGAGACGCTCGACCCCGAGCGGACCGTCCTGGAGAACATGCGCTCGGCCGCGCCGGACCTCGACCTGGTGGACGTCCGCAAGACGCTCGGCTCCTTCCTGTTCTCCGGCGACGACGTCGACAAGCCGGCCGGGGTGCTCTCCGGCGGCGAGAAGACCCGCCTCGCGCTCGCGACCCTCGTCGTCTCCTCGGCGAACGTGCTGCTCCTCGACGAGCCCACGAACAACCTGGACCCCGCCAGCCGCGAGGAGATCCTCGGCGCGCTGCGCACGTACAAGGGCGCCGTCGTCCTCGTGACCCACGACGAGGGCGCCGTGGAGGCGCTCGACCCGGAGCGGATCATCCTGCTCCCCGACGGCGTCGAGGACCTGTGGGGCGCGGACTACGCGGACCTGGTGTCCCTGGCCTGACCCGGCACGCGGCTCCGGATGCGCCCGAGGGTGCCCGTCCGGAGCCCGGAGTGATCATGCGGGGCTGGATCATTCGGCTCATCGGTGATCCTTCATCTGAGTGAGGGTCTCTCGTACATCCCGGCGCGGTGCTCTGCCGAATCCTTCCGGCAGACCCGCGCCGCACGTGTGTTCCCTTGTCGTCGCTGACCTGGCACTTCCCGTGCCGACCGGTACGAATGTGCCGTTCGAGCCCGGCGGAATCATGGGTTCCGTCTGTGACGACGACGTACTCCTCCGCAAACCCGGCGGCACGGACCTTGTCGAATGGGTGGCCAGGACGCCGGAGAGGGGTGATCATGAGAAGTCCAGAGCGCACTTCCCATGAGGAGGCACGGGTGGCCGAGACTCTGAAGAAGGGCAGCCGGGTGACCGGCGCCGCGCGCGACAAGCTCGCGGCAGACCTGAAGAAGAAGTACGACTCCGGTGCGAGCATCCGGGCGCTGGCCGAGGAAACGGGCCGCTCCTACGGATTCGTCCACCGGATGCTCAGCGAGTCCGGAGTCACGCTGCGTGGACGCGGCGGAGCGACACGGGGCAAGAAGGCGGCCTCGATCTGACATCGGGGCGGCTCGACCGGGCCACCGGGTCTCTCGGTGGCCACCCGGTCGGTCCTGTGGCCGGCCAGGTGGTTACTGTGCAGTCACTTAGCACGTTCGCATGCAGTGCTGCACCGGAACCGGAGGCGCCCCATGACTACGCTCGAAGACTCTGAGCCCGTATTCGACAAGGACGGTGTACGGCTCACCGTCGAAGACGCCGTTGCCACGGTGACCCTGACCAACCCGGCGAAGCGCAACGCTCAGTCTCCCGCTCTGTGGCGGGCGTTGACGGAAGCCGGCCGGTCTCTGCCGGGCAGTGTGCGGGTCGTCGTCCTGCGCGGTGAGGGCCAGTCCTTCTCCGCCGGGCTCGACCGGCAGGCGTTCACCCCCGAGGGCTTCGACGGGGAGCCGTCCTTCCTCGACCTCGCGCGCGGTTCCGACGCGGACCTCGACGCGGTCATCGCCGAGTACCAGGAGGCGTTCACCTGGTGGCGCCGCGGCGACCTCGTGTCGATCGCCGCCGTCCAGGGCCACGCCATCGGCGCGGGCTTCCAGCTCGCCCTCGCGTGCGACCTGCGGGTCGTCGCCGAGGACGTGCAGTTCGCCATGCGCGAGACCAGCCTGGGCCTCGTCCCCGACCTCACCGGGACGCATCCCCTCGTCTCCCTCGTCGGCTACGCCCGCGCGCTGGAGATCTGCGCCACCGGCCGCTTCGTCCACGCGGAGGAGGCCGAGCGGATCGGCCTCGCCAACCTCTCCGTGGCCGCGGACGAGCTCGACGCGGCCGTACGGGAC
Organism: Streptomyces sp. NPDC051180; assembly: GCF_040689545.1. Taxonomy (NCBI): domain Bacteria; kingdom Bacillati; phylum Actinomycetota; class Actinomycetes; order Kitasatosporales; family Streptomycetaceae; genus Streptomyces; species Streptomyces sp. NPDC051180. The sequence goes on along the minus strand of NZ_JBFBBC010000002.1, from coordinate 57,379 downwards.
CTCGCCGCCGCCCTGCTCGCGGCGCCCCGCGACGCCGTCACCGAGACCAAGGCCCTCCTCCAGGGCGTCGCCGGCCGCTCCTACGAGGAGCAGCGCGTCGCCGAGCGCGCCGCCCAGGCCCGCCGTCTGCGCGACCTCGCCGGCCTCGGCGACTGACGACAACGCGGCGCGGCGGCATGCCCAACCTCGCGAGTCCGCCATGACGCTCCCTAGCGCAGCTCCGTGACCAGAACCGTGACCGCGGTCGCCCCTGAGGCGGCCGCGGTCACGGCGCTCCGGGCGGCCCGCGCGACGTCCAGCGGGCGCCGTCCGGAGGTCAAGGCCAGCTCCACCCGCACGTGGCCGCCGGGGCTCCGGTGCACCGGCGGGCCCAGGACGTCCGTCACGCCCGCCACGCCCCCGACCCGCAGGACCGCCAGGGCCACCGGGTCGTCCGTCGCCGGCGAGGTCCGTCCCGGCGGGGGAGCGGCCGGTTCGGACGGCGGGGCCGCGTCGAGCAGCTCCGTCACCCGCAGCTCCACGTCCGCCACCGGCAGCCCGATCCCCTCCTCCGCCGCGCCGAGCAGGGTCGTCCGCACCTCCTCGGCCAGCTCCGGCAGCGAGCGGCCCAGCAGGGCCCCGAACTCCGCCGTGATCCCGAGCGGCCCGTACGGCAGCCCGCCCGGCGGCACCGGAAGCGGCGGCGCGGCGGCGTCCGGCCCGCTCTCGGGGAGGGGGCCGACCCGCAGTGCGCCCGGCACCACCCCCCGAACGGCGGCAGCCGCCCGACCGAGCACCTCCCGCGCCGCCCGCTCCGTGATCCACGCGCCGTCCTCCGCCGTCCCCAGCGGCAGCAGCCTGCCCGGCGCCAGGCGGTCCCGCACCGCCGCCGTCCAACCCTCAGCCGTCGTCATTCCCCCAGCCTGCCGCATCCCCGGAGCGAATCCGGGCAAGCGCCCTTAGTGTGGGCGAGGAACCCCGAAAGCGCACAGAAGGGGCGATACCCGATGACTGACACCACAACCTCCGGAAACCCCGCGTCGGACGACACCCGCCGCACCTCCGTCACCAAGCGCGGCGGCGGCGCTCCGGCCTCCCGGGGCCGGACCACCATCGCCGACGGCGTCGTCGAGAAGATCGCGGGCCTCGCCGCACGGGATGTCGTCGGCGTCCACGCCATGGGCAGCGGGCTCTCCCGCACCTTCGGCGCCGTACGCGACAAGGTCCCGGGCGGTGGCGGCGGCAAGGCCAGCGTCACCCGGGGCGTGAAGGCCGAGGTCGGCGAGGTCCAGACCGCGCTCGACCTGGAGATCGTCGTCGACTACGGCGTCTCCATCGCCGACGTCGCCGGCGACGTCCGGGAGAACGTCATCGCCGCGGTGGAGCGGATGACGGGCCTGGAGGTCGTCGAGGTCAACATCGCGGTCAGCGACGTGAAGCTGCCCGACGAAGAGGACGAGGAGCCGGAGTCCCGGCTTCAGTAGCCGTCGGCACCCCGGCGGTACGGGCATGGAAAGGGGCTCAGGATGAGCATGGCGGTGGTCGGCCTGCTGGCCGGCATGGCCCTCGGCTTCGCCGGATACTTCGGCGGCTTCGGGGCGTTTCTCCTGGTCGCGGCCTTGGGCGCGGTCGGCTTCGTGGCCGGTCGCTTCCTCGACGGCGACCTCGAACCCGGTGATCTGCTGCGCGGCCGCGACCGCGGCGACCGGCGGCGGTGACGCGGGGTGGTGACGGACCCGGCGCGGGACCGGGGGGCGACGAAGGTCGCCGACCGGGTCTTCGCGAAGATCGCCGCCCAGGCTGCCAGGGAGGCCCTGGACGCCGTGCCCGAGGGCGGTTCACGGCCGCACGCCTCCGTCGTCGTCCACCGTGACGTCGCCCGGGTCTCGGTCAGCCTCGACCTCGACTACCCCTCCGACATCGCCCGCCAGTGCGGGGCCGTCCGGGGCCGGGTCCGTACCCGCATGGAGGAACTCGCCGGCCTGGAGGTCCACGAGGTGGCCGTCCACGTCGAACGCCTGCACTCCCCGCTCACCCGGCAGGCCGCACACCGGGAGCGCCTGGCATGACCCCCACCCCCGCCCCGACCCCCTCGGACGGCGCTGAGGCGGTCACCGTGGTGCCGGGCGACCCCGGCACCGAGGGCCCCGGTCCCGTGCCGGTCCTCGCGGACGCCCCCGCGCGCCGCGTCCGGCGCTTCTGGTCCGTGCGCCGCGTCCCGGCCGCCTTGCTGGCGGCGGTCGTCCTCGGTGCCACCGGACTGCTCCTCTACGACGTGGCGGCCGTGCGGGCGGACCACTCCGCCATGTCCTGGCGGCGGGAGCTCGCCGACGCCCTGGCGACCAAGCCGCTCGACAGCACCGCGGTGGTGATCGGCGCCGCCGTCGCCGTCGTCCTCGGGATCTGGCTCGTCGTCCTGGCCGCCACCCCGGGGCTGCGCGCGGTGCTCCCCATGCGCCGCGAGCACCCCGACGTGCGGGCCTGCCTCGACCGCGAGGCGGCCGCCCTCACCCTGCGCGACCGCGTCATGGAGGTGTCCGGGGTGCAGTCCGTCGACGTGCGCGTCGGCCGTTCCAAGGCCGCCGTCCGCGCGGTCTCGCACTTCCGGGCGCTCGACGAGGTCCGGGCCGACGTCGAGGCCGTCCTCGCCTCCGGCGTCGAGGAGCTCGGCCTCGCCCACCCGCCCGCGCTGAGCGTCCGGGTGGCCCGCCCCCGTAAGAAGGGATGACCCGATGAACCGTCAGGACCAGCGGGGGAGGGGCCGGTGACCGTCGTCCTGCGGCGCGTCAACCGCGCCCTGCTCGGACTCGCCGGGGTGGTCCTCGTCCTCGCCGGCGGCGCGGTCCTCGCCGCCGCCCTCGACCTGTCCGTCCCGACCTGGTGGCCCTGGTCGGGCCCCTCCGACGTCCTGCTCTCCACCGCCGACCGCCGGCGCGGCCAGGAGCACGGCTGGTGGTGGCCGGTGGTCATCGCCGTCCTCGGCATCGTGGTCCTGCTCGCCCTGTGGTGGCTGCTCGTCCAGTTCCGCCGGGCCCGGCTCGCCGAGGTCCTCGTCGACACCGGTGACGGCGAGGGGGCGCTCGTGCGCGGCCGCACGCTGGAGGGCGTCCTGGAGGCCGACGCCACCGCCCAGGAGGGCGTGTCCAAGGCGCGGGTCTCCCTCACCGGACGCCGCACGGCCCCCCGCACCCGCGTCGCGCTCCTCCTGGAGCCGTACGCCTCACCGGGGGCCGCCCTGAACACGCTCAGCACCCAGGCCCTCGCCCACGCCCGGACGTCGGTCGGGCTGCCCGCGCTGCCCACCGAGGCGCGGCTGCGTGCGGTGAAGCACCGGGCCCGCCGGGTGACCTGACGGCGGGACCGGTGCGGGGGCGGCTCAGAAGCCGCCGCGCGCCCCGCCGTCCACCGGGAGCATCAGCCCCGTCAGGTACGAGGCGGCGGGCGACAGCAGGAACGCCGCCGTCCGGCCGAACTCCTCCGGGGTGCCGTAGCGGCGCAGCGGGATGGTCGCCTCGTTCGCCGCCCGGGCCGCGTCGGCGTCCCCGGAGAGCGCGTCCAGCGAGCGGACCCGGTCCGTGTCGATCCGGCTCGGCAGCAGCCCGATCACCCGGATCCCGCGCGGTCCCAGGTCGTTGGAGAGCGACTTGGCGAAGCCGGCGAGGCCGGGGCGCAGCCCGTTGGAGATGGTCAGGCCGGGGATGGGCTCGTGCACCGAACCGGAGAGCACGAAGCCGATCACACCGCCCTCGGTGAGGGTCTCGGCCGCCGCGCGGGCCAGCCGCACGGCGCCGAGGAAGACCGTGTCGAAGGCGGCCGACCACTGCTCGTCGGTGTTGTCCGCCGCGAAGCCCGGCGCCGGACCGCCGACGCTGATCAGGATGCCGTCGAAGCCGCCGAAACGGGTCCGCGCCTCGGCGATCAGCCGGGCCGGGGTCGCCGGGTCGTCGTTGTCGGCGGCGACGCCGGCCGCGCCCTCGCCCAGTTCGGCCACCGCGTCGGCGACGGTCTTCTCCTCGCGCCCGGTGATCAGCACGCGGGCGCCCTCCGCGAGCAGCGCCTCGGCGGAGGCCCGGCCGAGCCCTCGCGTCGCGCCGGTCACCACGTACACACGGTCCTTCAGTCCCAGATCCATGGCCCTATCCTGCCGCCTTGTCGGCGGCGAGCGCGAAGGCGGTCACCACCAGCCCGATGTGGCTGAACGCCTGCGGGAAGTTGCCCAGCTGACGTCCGGCCACCGGGTCGTACTCCTCGGCGAGGAGCCCCACGTCGCTGCCGAGCGCGACCAGCCGGTCGAAGAGGGCGCGCGCCTCCTCGGTCCGCCCGATCAGCCGCAGCGCGTCGGCCAGCCAGAACGAGCAGACGAGGAAGGTCCCCTCCTGGCCCGGCAGTCCGTCCACCGAGCCCGAGTCGACGCTGTAGCGGCGAACGAAGCCGCCGTGGGTCAGCTCCGCCTGCACCGCGTCGACGGTCCCCACGACGCGGGGGTCGTCCGGCGGCAGGAAGCCGACCCGCGGGATGAGCAGGGTCGCGGCGTCCAGTTCCCGCGAGCCGTAGGACTGCGTGAAGGTGTTGCGCACCGGGTCGAACGCCCGGGCGCACACCTGGGCGTGGATCTCGTCCCGCATCGCCCGCCACCGCGTCGCGTCCCCCGGCAGCGTGGGGTCGGCCTCCAGGGTGCGCACGGCGCGGTCGGCGGCCACCCAGGCCATCACCTTCGAATGGGTGAAGTGGCGGCGCGGCCCGCGGACCTCCCACAGCCCCTCGTCCGGTTCCCGCCAGGTCGACTCCAGGAAGCCGAGCAGGCTCAGCTGGAGGTTCCAGGCGTGCCGCTCGGCCGGGATGCCGGCCTCGTGGGCGCGGTGGAGGGAGTCCATGACCTCGCCGTACACGTCGAGCTGGAACTGGTCCACGGCCGCGTTCCCGGTGCGCACGGGTGACGAGTCGGCGTAGCCGCGCAGCCAGGGCAGGCTGGTCTCGGGGAGCCGCCGTTCCCCGGCGGGGCCGTACATGATCTGGAGGTCGGCGGGGTCTCCGGCGACCGCGCGCAGCAGCCAGTCCCGCCAGGCCGCCGCCTCGTCGACGTAGCCGGCGGCGAGCAGCGCGCCGAGGGTGAGGGAGGAGTCGCGCAGCCAGCAGGCGCGGTAGTCCCAGTTCCGCACCCCGCCGAGCTCCTCCGGCAGCGAGGTGGTGGGGGCCGCCATGATGCCGCCGGTCGGCGCGTAGGTGAGCGCCTTCAGGGTGATCAGGGAGCGCACCACCGCCTCGCGGTGCGGGCCTTCGTAGGTGCAGCGGGCGGTCCACTCCCGCCAGTCCGCGAGGGTCTGCTCCAGGGCCTCGTGGGGGTCGACCAGGGCGGGCCGCGGCTCGTGCGAGGGGTGCCAGGTCAGGACGAAGGCGACCTTCTCGCCGGCGCCGACGGTGAAGGACGAGCAGGTGGCGAACTGCTGCCCCCAGGTCTTCACGTGCGGCTCGCTGCGCAGCCAGACGGAGTCCGGTCCGGCGACCGCGACCCGGTGGTCGTCGGCTCGGCGCACCCAGGGCACGATCGAGCCGTAGTCGAAGCGCAGCCGCAGGACGGCGCTCATCTCGACGGTGCCGCTGACGCCCTCGACGATCCGCATGAGGTCGGGTGACCGGTCCCGCTGGGGCATGAAGTCGACGACCTTGACGGTGCCGGTGCGGGTCTCCCAGTAGGTCTCCAGGACCAGGGAGTCCTCGGTGTAGCGCCGGCTCGTGCAGGTCGTGGCGCCGGCGGGGGCGATTCTCCAGTGGCCGTTGTTCTCGTCGCCGAGGACGGCGGCGAAGCAGGCCGCCGAGTCGAAGCGGGGCAGACACAGCCAGTCGACCGATCCGTCGCGGCCGACGAGCGCGGCGGTCTGGAGATCGCCGATGAGGGCGTAGTCGTCGATACGTTGCGTCACGCTTTGGGCTGTTCCCGGAAGCGGCGCCGGTCAATCAGCGGGACGGGGCCGCCTCGACCGGCACGGTGTCGTCCTCCGGCGATTCGGGGACGTCGGAGCCCTGTGCGGCCTGCCGGTCGTGCTTCTCGCGCCGGACGAGGATCACCCACCCGACGGGCACCCCGGCGGCGAACAGCCACCACTGCACGGCGTACGCCATGTGCGCGCCGATCGAGTCGTGGTCGGGTTCGGGGATCAGCTCGGGGGTGCCGTTCGCGGGGGCGGGTGCGATCTGCTCGATGTAGCCGCCGAGCACCTCGCGGCCGATCAGCTCGGCCTGCTGCCGGCTGCTGATCAGCATCACCTGGCGGTCCGGCAGGCCCTTCAGGTCCTTGATGCCGCTGGCGCCGGTCGTCTCGTCGGCCTTGAGCCGGCCGGTGACGGTGACCTCGCCGCGGGGGGCGGGCGGCACCGGGGGATAGGCGTGCTGGTCGGCGGCGGCCGGCACCCAGCCCCGGTTGACCAGGACGATCCGGCCGTCCCGGAGGACCAGCGGGGTCAGGACGTGCACGCCCACCCGGTCGTCGGCGTTGGTGCGGCGGCGGACGACCACCTCGTGCGCGGTGTCGTAGGTGCCGGTCGCGGTGACCGGGCGCCAGTAGTCGGCGCGCGGGACGGTGTGACCGGGCGAGGTGAGCCGCTCCACCTCCACGGGCTTCGCCGCGATGCTGTCCTCGATGAGGGAGTTCTGGGCGACCCGGCGCTCGTGCCGGTGGAACTGCCAGAAGCCCAGCTCGATCATGGTCGGGACGAGCACGAGGGCGACGAGGGTGAGGATCACCCACTGCCGGGACAACAGGAAGCGGTACACCCCATGACCGTACCTCTGGGCCGACGGGGTGCACGCAGGGGGGTTCGGCTCGCCCGGAGGCGGGCCCAGGATCGTTTCCTCACGTCCTGTCCCGGTCACACCCTGTCGACGATGCCCACCCTCCCCTCGGCGCGGGCGCAGTGGCCGCCGCAGTACCAGCTGCCGTCCACCTCGACGCCCTGTCCGATGATCTGGACCCGGCAGTGCTCGCAGATGGGCGCCATGCGGTGGATGGCGCACGCGAAGCAGTCGAAGACGTGCACCGCGCCCTGCGCGTGCACCTCGAAGGACATGCCGTAATCGTTTCCGCAGACCTCACAACGTGCCATGCGCCACAGGGTGGTGCTCCCCGGCGGGCGCGCGCTGCACGGCACGCCCGCCGGGGCGGGGCTGTCACCCGTCTGCCGGGCTCACGTCCCGCAGCAGCTGCGTGTAGGCGGCCTCGTCGACGACCGGCGTGCCGAAGGACTTCGCCTTCAGCGTCTTGGAGGTGGCCGAGTCGGGGTCGTTGGTGACGAGCAGGCTCGTCAGCCGGGACACGCTGGAGGCGACGTGGAGTCCGGCCTCGACCGTCCGGTCCTCCAGCAGCTCGCGGTCGACGGAGGTGTCGCCGGAGAAGGCGATCCGCATGCCCTGCTTGAGTGGTTTGTCCGACTCGTACCGGCCGGGGTTGGGGTGCGGGCACGCCGGACGCTTCCGCGACGGGCGCCAGCTGTTCGCCCGGTACGACGAGCCGTACGACGCCTGGTGGCCGATCCGGGGCCGCTCGGGCGACGCGGCCCACTCGGTCAGCGGCCGGCACTCCAGCAGCGGCAGCCGCACGTTCCGCTCGGCGGCCGCGTGCAGGCTCGGGCGGAACGCCTCGGCGAGGACCCGTGCGTCGTCCAGCGCGTTGTGCGCCCGCTGCTGCACGACGCCGAAGTGCGCCGCGAGCGACTCCAGCTTGTGGTTGGGCAGCGGCAGCGACAGCTCCTTGGCGAGCGCGATCGTGCACAGCCGCTGCCGCACCGGCGCCGCGGACTCGGCGCGCGCGTACTCCCTGGCGATCATCTGCCAGTCGAACATCGCGTTGTGGGCGACGAGCACCCGGCCGTCCAGCCGGGCCGCGAACTCCGCCGCGATCTCCGGGAAGAGGGGCGCGCCCTCCAGGACGTCGCTGGTCAGACCGTGGATCCACACCGGCCCGGGGTCCCGCTCGGGATTGACCAGCGTGTACCAGTGGTCCTCGACGTTCCCCTGGGCGTCCAGCCGGTAGACGGCAGCCGACACTATCCGGTCGTCGCGGGCGAGTCCGGTGGTCTCCACGTCGACGACCGCGTACCCCTGTGGGTAGGCGGCCGGCCACGTCGCTGCTGTCGTACGGTCCTCGGGCATGGTCAATGAGAATACGGCCCGCGACCGACAGTCCCGTCCCCGGTGTCCCCGGAGCCGCCCGTGAGCAGCCCGGCCACCAGCGCCCGGACGGAGTCGACGAACAGCCGCTCGGTGTCCACGGGGGCCGCCAGCGCGCGGGCCAGGAGGGGGTCGGCGCCGGGTTCCTCGGCGCGCCACAGCTCCTCCTCGGCGGGGGACTGGGCCGGGGCGCGCTCGCGGTTGCGTTCGACGAGCACGTAGCCCACGACCTGGAACTGGACCGCCCGGACCGCGCGCGCGGCGGCCGCGCCGCGCAGGCCGGCGGCGTGTGCCTCGTGCACCAGGGCCCGCTGGGCCGGCAGGAACATCCGCTCGGTGAGGCCCCGTTCGTGGACCATCGCGACGAGGTGCGGGCGCTCGCGCAGGGCGCGCCGCATCGCACGGGCGACGGAGACCATCCGCTCGGCGGGGGTCGTCCCGTGCGGGCGGATGGTGCCGAGGTCGTCGACCGTGCGGGCGACCAGCGCGTCCAGCAGCGACTCGCGGTTGCCGACGTGCCAGTAGATCGAGGTGACCGCGGTGCCGAGCTCGGCGGCGAGCCTGCGCATGGTCAGGGCGTCCGGGCCGTGCTCCCTCACCAGCGCCGCCGCGGTCGCGAGGACCTCCTCGCGGCTCAGTGCCGAGCGTGCCATCGGATCCCCCAACTCCTCTGCGTGCACGGGTCTTTACCGTTCATCGCCGTCGGTGTAACTGTGTTACAGGCCGACGATCCCGAAGGGTGGTACGTCATGGCACGAGTACGGTACGGGGCGCGCAGCGACGCGGAGGCGGCGGCGGCGCGCGAGCGGTCCGCCCGGCTCCCCGACATCTGGTCCACCGGCGTGGTAGCCGTCTGGGAGACCGATCCCGACGTCGTCGCGGCGGTCCTGCCGCCCCCGCTGAAACCCACCGCGCGTCCCCTGGTGCGCGCCAACATCAGCACGGTCGACCTGCCCGGCTACCCCCTCGGCGCGGGCTCGGTCGCCGTGGCCGCCGCCCACGGCGACCGTGAGGGCTGGTACCCGCTGGTCATGCCGATGACCCACGAGCGCGCCCTGATCGGCGGACGCGAGGTGTTCGGCGAGCCGAAGAAGCTGGGCGAGGTGACGGTCGAGCGCGACGGCCTCGTCGTCCGCGCGGCGCTCGCCCGGCACGGCATCGCCTTCGTCGAGGTGCGCGGAGCGGTCTCCGGCCCGCTGCCGCTGCCCGAGCCCGTCGAGAAGACCGACTTCTACTTCAAGTTCCTGCCGGGGGTGGAGGGGGAGGGGTTCGACGCCGACCCGGTCCTGGTCCACTGCGTGCGCAACGAGAAGGTGCGCCGGCTGGAGCGGGTCACCGGCGACGTGGTGCTGCGCGAGTCCATGTACGACCCGGTCGCCGACCTCCCCGTGCGCCGGCTCGTCGAGATCACGATCGGCGAGAAGACCACCGACCAGAGGGGCACGGTCGCCGAGCGCGTCTCCGCGAGCGACCTGCTGCCCTACGTCCACCAGCGGTACGACGACCCGCTCCAGATCCTCGACGGCCCCCCGGAAGGAAGTGCCTGATGGAGCTGCGCGCGGGACAGGTCGCCGTCGTCACGGGCGCGGCGAGCGGGATCGGCCGCGCCATGGCCCGCCGCTTCGCCGCCGAGGGGCTCGCGGTCGTCCTCGGGGACGTCGAGCGAGGAGCCCTGGAGGAGGCCGCCGACGAGCTGGCGGCGGACGGGGCGCGGGTCCTCGCCCGGACGGTCGACGTCTCCGACCCGGACCAGGTCCGGGCGTTCGCGGACGCCGCCTACGAGACCTTCGGCGCCGTCCACGTCCTCTGCAACAACGCGGGCGTCGGCTCCGGTGCCGAGGGCCGCATGTGGGAGCACGAGCCCAACGACTGGAAGTGGGCCTTCTCGGTCAACGTCTGGGGCGTCTTCCACGGCGTCCAGGCGTTCGTCCCCCGCATGATCGCGGGCGGCGAACCCGGCCACGTCGTCAACACCTCCTCGGGCGACGGCGGCATCGCCCCGCTGCCCACCGCGTCCGTGTACGCGGTCACCAAGGCCGCCGTCGTCACCCTGACCGAATCGCTCTACGCCCACCTCAGGGCCGAGCACGCGCGCGTGGGCGCCTCCGTGCTCTTCCCCGGACCGCACATGCTCCGCACCGGCCTGTGGGAGTCGCACCGCAACCGTCCCGAGCGGTACGCCAAGCAGCGGCCGCGCCGTACCCCGTACCGCAGCCTCGACCAGTGGGAGGCCGCCATGAAGGAGGCCGGACACGAGGTGGCCTTCACCCCGGTGGAGGAGGTCGCCGAGCACGTCGTCGACGGCATCCGCGCCGACCGCTTCTGGATGCTGCCGGAGAGCGAGCACAGCGACCGCCAGATCAGGGCGCGCTCGCGGTCGATGCTCGACCGCGCCAACCCCGCGTACCTGGAGAGCTTCATCCTCGACTGACCGGCCAAGGAGCCCGACGTGAGCTTCGAAGACCCGTACCTGATCATCTCGTCCGACTGCCATGCCGGGCTCCCCACCGAGGAGTACCGGCCCTACCTGGAATCCCGGCACCACCGCGCCTTCGACGAGTTCCTCGCCGGGCGCGAGGCCCGCCGGGAGGCCATGACCCGGCTCGGCGTCCGCAACGAGGCGTTCGCCGACAAGTGGTTCCACGACAACGAGGAGGGCCTGCGCGGCGGCTGGGACGCCGCGCAGCGGCTCAAGGAGCTCGACGGCGACGGAGTGGCGGGCGAGGTGGTCTTCCCCGACGCGGACGCCGTCGACAGCAGGACCGCCGCCCCCTTCGGCGTCGGCCTCGGCCTCTCCGGCGACCAGGACCCCGTCCTCGGCATGGCGGGCGCCACGGCGCACAACCGCTGGCTCGCCGAGTTCGTCGGGCGCAACCCCGAACGGCACTGCGGGGTCGCCCTGCTCCCCGTCACCGCCGACCCCCGCGAGGTCGTCGCCGAGATCCACCGCGCCAAGGAGTCCGGGCTCGGCGCCCTCATGATCCCCTCCATGTGGGTCGACAAGGCCCCGTACCACGACCGGCGCTACGACCCGGTGTGGGCGGCCGCCGCCGAGACCGGCATGCCGGTGCTCACCCACTCCGGGGCCGCGCCGCGCGAGGAGTACGGCGACCACCTCGGGATCTACGTCTCCGAGGTCACCTGGTGGCCGGCCAGGCCGCTGTGGTTCCTGCTCTGGTCAGGCGCCTTCGAGCGCCACCCCGGCCTCCGGTTCGGCGTCGCCGAGTCCGGCTGCTGGTGGCTGCCGAACCTGCTCTGGTTCATGGACCGGCTCTACCTCGGCGCGCACGGCGGCAAGAAGCTCTCGCCCTTCGCGGAGCTGAAGCGGCCGCCCAGCGAGTACCTGGACCGGCAGGTCTTCGTCTGCGCCACCAACACCAAGCGGCGCGAACTGGCCCAGCGGTACGAGATCGGCGTCGACAACATCCTGTGGGGCTCCGACTTCCCGCACCCCGAGGGCACCTGGCCCGACACGCGCGGGTGGCTGCGGAGGACCTTCCACGACATCCCGGTCGAGGAGACCCGGCGGATGCTCGGCCTCGCGGCGGCCGAGGTCTTCGGCTTCGACCTCGCCGCCCTGGCCCCCGTCGCCCGCAGGATCGGCCCCACCCCGGCCGACCTGGGCCAGCCCGCCGACCAGAGCGCGGTCGAGGCGTCCTGGGCCCGCTCCCGCGAGGTCGGCCGCCACTGGCTGACCGACCACGACTTCCCGGTCCTGGGGGCGAGCTGATGGACAGGTACACCGTCATCTCCGCGGACTGCCACGCCGGCGCCGACCTCCTCGACTACCGGCCCTACCTGGAGCGCCGGCACCACGAGGCGTTCGACGCGTGGGCGGCCGGCTACGTCAACCCGTACGAGGACCTGCTCGCCGACACCGCCGACCGGAACTGGAACTCCCGGCGCCGGCTGAGTGAACTGGAGGCGGACGGGATCGTCGCCGAGGTCGTCTTCCCGAACACCATCCCGCCGTTCTTCCCCTCCGCCTCCCTGATGGCCCCGCCGCCGACCCGCGAGGAGTACGAGCTCCGCTGGGCGGGCCTGCGCGCCCACAACCGCTGGCTCGCCGACTTCTGCGCGGACGCGCCCGGCCGCCGCGCGGGCGTGGCGCAGATCCTCCTCAACGACGTCGACGAGGCCGTCCGGGAGATCCGCCGCGCCCGGGAGGCGGGCCTGACCGGCGGGATCCTGCTGCCCGGCGCCCCGCCGGGCTCCGGCGTCCCCGAGCTGTACGCGGAGTCGTACGACCCGATCTGGGCGGTCTGCGCGGAGCTCGGCGTGCCGGTCAACCACCACGGCGGCTCGGCCTCGCCGCCGCTCGGCGACGAACCCGCCGCCCGCGCCGTCTTCATGGTGGAGACCACCTGGTTCTCCCACCGGGCGCTGTGGCACCTGATCTTCGGCGGTGCCTTCCGCCGCCACCCCGACCTCATGCTTGTCCTGACGGAACAGGGCTCCGGCTGGATCCCCGGGGTCATGGACATGCTGGACTACTACCACGCCCGGCTGGTCGCGGCGGCGACCCGCGCGACCACGGCCGAGTCCCGGTTCGGCGCCGGGCTCGCCGCCTCCATGGGCAAGGGCCCCAGCGAGGTCTGGCGCGACAACTGCTACGTCGGCGCGAGCTTCATGCGCCCGCACGAGGTGCCGCTGCGCGACCGGATCGGCCTCGACAAGATCATGTGGGGCTGCGACTACCCGCACGACGAGGGCACCACGCCGTACTCCCGCGAAGGGCTGCGCATCGCCTACGCGGGCGTGCCGAGGGACGAGGTCGCCGCCATGGTCGGCGGCAACGCGGCCCGCGTCTACGGCTTCGACCTCGCCCTCCTCGATCCGATCGCCGCCGTCCACGGCCCGACCGTCGAGGAGATCGCCGAACCGCTCAAGGAGGTCCCCGCGGGGGCCACCAGCCCGGCGTTCGCCCCGGGCGGGTCGGTCCGCGTCTGGTGAGCCGCCGGGTGCGACGCTCCTGACGTGACCGCACCCGACGCACCGGACACCGCCCATGGCGAGGACCACGGAGGGCTCGGCTCCCGTCTCAACTGGCTCCGGGCCGCCGTGCTCGGAGCCAACGACGGGGTCGTCTCCACCGCCGGCCTCGTCGTCGGCGTGGCCGGCGCCACCCAGTCGCAGGCCGCCCTCCTCACCGCGGGCCTCTCGGGGCTGCTCGCCGGGTCGATGTCGATGGCGGCGGGGGAGTACGTCTCCGTCTCCACCCAGCGCGACTCGGAGGAGGCCGCGCTGGCCCAGGAGAAGCGGGAGCTGCGCGAGGACCCGGAGGCGGAGCTGGCCGAGCTGACCGGACTCCTGGCCGCCCGCGGCCTCTCGGCCGAGGTGGCCCGGGAGGCCGCCGAGCAGCTCACCGAGCGCGACGCCCTGCGCGCCCACGCGCGCGTGGAGCTGGGCATCGACCCCGACGCCCTCACCGTCCCCTGGCACGCGGCCGGCGCCAGCTTCCTCGCCTTCACCGTGGGCGCGCTCCTCCCCCTCCTCGCGATCGTCCTCCCGCCGGCCTCCGCCCGCCTGTGGGTCACCGTCCTCTCCGTCCTCGCGGCCCTCACCCTCACCGGCTGGTGGAGCGCCCGCCTCGGCGGCGCCTCCGCCGGCCCCGCCGTCCTGCGCAACGTCGCCGGCGGCGCCCTCGCGATGGCGGTCACCTACGGCGCGGGCACGCTCCTGGGGGCCTCGGGGGTCTGACGAGTGCCCTGACCGGCCCGGAAGCCGCTTGTCGGAAGGTTCCAAAGCCCGCTGACACCTCGTCTCGCATACTTGTTGGTAACCACGTCTAGCCGTGCCCGCCCGCGGCCCCTACCGTCATCCGCATGCCGAACCTGCCCGATGTCGTGCTCTGGTCCATACCGGCGTTCGTCCTGCTCACCGTCGTGGAGATGGCCGTCCACCGCCTCCATCCCGACGAGGACGCCGCCGGGTACGAGGCGAAGGACGCCGCCACCAGCATCGGCATGGGCCTCGGAAGCCTCTTCTTCGACTTCCTGTGGAAGATCCCGATCGTCGCGATCTACGCGGCGGTGCACGAACTGACCCCGCTGCGCGTCCCCGTCCTGTGGTGGACGATCCCGCTGATGCTGCTCGCCCAGGACTTCTTCTACTACTGGTCGCACCGCGGACACCACGTCATCCGCATCCTGTGGGCCTGCCACGTCGTGCACCACAGCAGCAGGAAGTTCAACCTCTCCACCGCGCTGCGCCAGCCCTGGACCGGCCTGACGTCCTGGCCGTTCTACCTGCCGCTGATCGCGCTGGGCGTCCACCCCGCCGCCCTCGCGTTCTGCTCCTCGGTCAACCTCGTCTACCAGTTCTGGATCCACACCGAGCGCGTCGACCGGCTGCCCCGGCCCGTCGAGTACCTCTTCAACACCCCCTCGCACCACCGTGTCCACCACGCCTCCCAGGGCGGCTACCTGGACCGGAACTTCGGCGGGATCCTCATCGTCTGGGACCGGGTCTTCGGCTCCTGGGTCGGCGAGACCGAGCGGCCCGTCTACGGGCTCACCAAGAACATCGAGACCTACAACCCGCTGCGCGTCGCCACCCACGAGTACGCCGCCATCGCCCGCGACGTCCGGGCCGCGAACGGCTGGCGCGAGCGCGCCGGACGCGTCTTCCGCGGCCCCGGCTGGCAGCCGGCGCCGGACACCGGGGCGAACACCGCCACCACGGCCGCCCCCACCGCGGAGGCCGCCGCGTGAGCGCCGTCCCCGCGGCCGTCCGCGCCGCCCCCACCACCGCCTCCCGCGCGCTGCTCGCCGCCTTCGCGCTCGCCGCCGCCGTGGACCTGGGCTCCCTGCTGGCCGGCGCCGACCTCGGCCACCAACTCGCCAAGCCGCTGCTCGTCCCCCTGCTCGCCGCGTACG
Organism: Streptomyces sp. NPDC051180; assembly: GCF_040689545.1. NCBI lineage: Bacteria > Bacillati > Actinomycetota > Actinomycetes > Kitasatosporales > Streptomycetaceae > Streptomyces > Streptomyces sp. NPDC051180. Next base: position 42,359 of record NZ_JBFBBC010000002.1, on the reverse strand, counting down.
CCGTCACCCTCGGCGCCCCGAAGGCGCTCACCGCCGCACTCCTCCTCGGCTGGGGCGGCGACGTCCTGCTGCTCTCCGAGGCCGACTGGGCCTTCCTCGCCGGCATGGGCTCCTTCGCCGCCGGACACGTCTGCTACCTCGTCCTCTTCGGACGCCGGCGCACGTCCCCGGCGCTCGGCGCGCTGTACGCCGTCGTGCTCGGCGTCACGGTCGTCCTCCTGTGGCCCGACCTCCCCGCCGGACTGCGCGTCCCCGTCGCCTGCTACTCGCTGCTGCTCACCGCGATGGCCTACCGCGCGAGCTCGCTCGGGCTCCTGGCCGGCCTCGGCGGCGCCCTGTTCCTGCTGTCCGACACGCTCATCGCCGCCGGCATCGCCGAGTGGCCCCGGCTGCCGGTCCCCGCCTTCTGGGTCATGCTGACCTACATCGCGGCGCAGTACCTGCTGACGGCGGGAGCGCTCCGCGCGATGTACGGTGAACGTCGTACAACCGTCTGACAGCAAGGACCGTCCGCCATGCGCGCCACCACCATCCACGCCCCGTTCGACATGCGCGTGGAGGACGTGCCCGATCCCGTGATCCAGGACCCCACGGACGTGGTCCTGCGCGTCCTGCGCGCCTGCATCTGCGGCAGCGACCTGTGGGCCTACCGCGGCGAGTCCGCCCGGCAGCCCGGCCAGCGCATCGGCCACGAGTTCCTCGGCATCGTCGAGGCGGCCGGCTCCGAGGTCGGCGGCTTCGCCGTCGGCGACCTCGTCGTCGCCCCCTTCGTCTGGTCCGACGGCACCTGCGACTACTGCGCCGAGGGCCTCCAGACCTCCTGCCCGCGCGGCGGCTTCTGGGGCTCCGTCGGCTCCGACGGAGGCCAGGGCGAGGCCGTCCGCGTCCCCTTCGCCGACGGCACCCTCGTCAAGCTCCCCGCCGACGCGGCCTCCGACGACCGGCTGCTCACCGCGCTGCTCGCGCTCTCCGACGTCATGGGCACCGGCCACCACGCCGCCCTCGGCGCGGGCGTGAGGCCCGGCTCCACCGTGGCCGTCGTCGGCGACGGCGCCGTCGGCCTCTGCGGCGTCCTCGCCGCCAAGCGGTTGGGCGCCGAGCGGATCATCGCCCTCGGCCGCCACACCGCCCGCACCGACATCGCCCGCCGCTTCGGCGCGACCGACGTCGTCGCCGAGCGCGGCGAGGCCGCCGAGGCCGCGGTCCGCGAGCTCACCGGAGGCCAGGGCGCCCACGGCGTCATCGAGGCCGTCGGCACCGAGCAGTCCATGCGCACCGCCGTGGCGATCACCCGCGACGGCGGCTCCATCGGCTACGTCGGCGTCCCGCACGGCAGCGGCACCGGACTCGACCTCTCCGTCATGTTCGACCGGAACATCGCGCTGCGCGGCGGTGTCGCCCCCGTCCGGGCCTACCTCCCCGAGCTCCTCCCCGACGTGCTCGACGGCACCATCGACCCCTCGCCCGTCTTCGACCTCACCGTCGGCCTCGACGGCGTCCCCGGCGGCTACCAGGCCATGGACGACCGGACGGCCCTCAAGGTCCTCGTCAAGCCGTGATCCGGTGCGGGGGCCCAGCAGCTCCCGCACCGGGTCGCGACGCCCTCCGTCAGTCCCCGAGCCACTCCGCCGCGTCCGCCCCGGAGAGGCCCGGGGGCCGCGACCAGCCCGTCGGCCCGCCCTCGTACGAGACGGGGGACAGGGCGTGCCGGAGCCGGCCGAGGGGGCCGTCCGACTCCGTGACGTACCGCTCCGGTTCGTAGCGCGGCAGGGTGTGCGTCAGCCAGTGGCCCGTCTGGGCGAGGGCCAGGCGGACGAGGCGCGTCCCGCCGTCGCGGTCCTGCTCGGTCAGCGACCGCAGGACGGCCGCCGCGAGGAGGTAGCCCGTGCCGTGGTCCAGGGCCTGCGCGGGGAGCGCCCCCGGCTTCCCGTCCGAGCCCTCGGTGACGGCGATGCCCGTCGCCACCTGCACCAGCGAGTCGAAGCCGCGCCGTCCGCCCCAGGGGCCGTAGTCGCCCCAGGCGGAGAGCCGGGCGACGACGAGCCCCGGGCGGTGCAGGCCGAAGCGGTCCAGCGCGCCCGGCCGGTAGCCGGTGACCAGCACGTCGGCGGAGTCGAGGAGTTCGCCGAGGGTCCGCCGGTCGGAGGGCCGCTCCAGATCGAGGGCGGCGGTCCGCTTGCCGACGTCCGTGTCCGCGTGCTGGTCCGGCAGTTCGGGGTTGCCCGGCGGGTCGATCCGGAGGACGTCCGCCCCCAGCAGCGCCAGCGTGCGGGTGGCGACCGGGCCCGCGATCACCCGCGTGAGGTCCAGGACCCGCAGCCGGCCAGGACGGCGCCGGGGCGGGGCCTCGTCGAGGCGTTCCCGGGTCAGCAGCGGCCGAGCGGCCACCTCCCGGCCCTGTTCGCCCGCCGCCCACTCCTCGGGCGTGCGCAGGGCGACGGCCAGCCCGCCGGCCGCGTACACCGCCGCCTCGACCTCCACGGCCTTGCGCTCCGCGACGGCCGCCGCGACGGCCTCGACCGAGTCGGCCGCGTCGAGTGCCGACAGCAACGCGGCCCGGTGATGCGGGTAGTTGGCGTGGGTGCGGACCCAGCCGTCCGCCGTCCGCCAGAACCGCGACAGGGGCGCGAAGCTCACCGGAGCCCGCCCGTCGACCCGCAGATGGCGCTCGCTCACGAAGGCGGTGGCGACGGCCCCGTCGTCCACCCGCACCGGTCCGTGAGCCCCCGCCCGCTCCGCCGCGGCCAGCGAGCAGGCGGCCACCGTCGCCCGCGCGAGGTCCATCACCGGGAGCCGCGCGGGCAGCAGCCCCGAGGTCCCGCCGTACTCCACCCGGTCGACCAGGGCGGGATCGCCGCCGAGAGCCGACCAGAGCAACTCCGTACCCGAACGCACCGTGTTGTCCATGACGGCACTATGGCACCCCGTGCCATGCGAAGGGCCCCGGCGTGGCGTGCACACCGGGGCCCCTCACCTCACCGAACCTCCGCGACTACCAGCGGACGGCGTCGAGCGCGTCGATCAGACCGGCTCCGTAGAAGCCGTTCTTGTTCTTGCCGCCCTCGCAGACGGCGTCGATCTTGCCGTCGCCCTCGATGTCGTACGGGTTGGTGCAGGCGCGCTTGTCGGCCTGCGCGTACAGCAGCGCCTTGAGCGCCGCCGGGCCCGCGTAGGGGTGCGTCGACTTGATGAGCGCCAGGACACCCGCCACGTGCGGCGAGGCCATCGACGTACCGGCCTTGTAGTTGTAGCCGCCGTTGACCGTGGTCGACAGGATGCGGCCGTTGACCGCCGGGGCGTCCGGGGTCTGGTACTCGGTGCGGTCACCGCCCGGGGCGGCGATGTCGATCACGCCGAGCCCGTAGTTGGAGTAGGACGCCTTCAGGTCCTTGGCACCGGTCGCGGAGACCGTCACGACGCCCGGCAGCATGGCCGGGTAGTCGAAGCACTCCTTCGGGTCGATGACCCGGTCGCCCGGAGTGCCGTCGTTCGGGCTGCTGTTGTCCAGGATCGAGTCGGCCGCGAGGTCGAACTTCGAGTTGCCGGCCGCGGCGACGTTGACCGTGCCCCGGCGCTCCGCGTAGCGGGTCGCGCGGGTGACCGCCTCGATGAGGGCCTTCTGGTCCGCGTCGTTCTTGCACGCGAACATCCACGGGTCGGTGTAGTAGCTGTTGTTCGTGATGTCGACGCCGTGCTCGGCCGCCCACACGAAACCGCAGACGACGGCCTCGGTGTAGAAGTAGCCGTCCGGGGTCGACACCTTGATGCCGGAGACCTTGACGCCCGGGGCGACACCGGTGATGCCGACGCCGTTCTTGGCGGCCGCGATCGTGCCGGCGACGTGGGTGCCGTGGTCGCTCTCGCCCGGGTTGGGGCGCCAGGATCCGGCGGTCGTGTCCGGCTTGCCGGAGACGCAGTTGGCGGACGCGGCGGCGTCGAAGTTCGGCGCCAGGTCCGGGTGGGTGTCGTCGACACCCGTGTCGATGACACCGACGGTGACGCGCTTGCTGCCGAGCGTCCGCTGGTGGGCCTTGTCGGCCTTGATCGCCGGGAGGTCCCACTGCAGGGGCTCCAGCGGGTCCTGCTCGTCCGTCGCCTTGGCGGCGGCGGCCTTCGCCTCGGCGGCGGTCAGCGTCTGCGCGCCCTCGTCGACGGAGTCGTCGGACTGGACGGAGAGCGGGGCGTTGCGGGTCGCACCCGCGGACACCACACCGCGCGCCGTGCGGATCGTCTTCGCGAACTCGGGGTTCTGCGAGTGGACGACTATCACGCCTATCTGGTCGTACGAGATGACCACCTCGCCGCCCGCGGCGGCGATCGCCTTCTTCACCGAGGCGGCGGTCCAGCGGCCCCCGTCGACGTTGACGACGTACGAAAGCTTCGGGCCGTCCGTCGCCACCGTGGCCGGAGCATCGCTCAGTTCCGCGGCGGAGGCGGCGCCGGGGGCAAGGAAGCCGAGCGAGGCCGTGAGCGCGAGACCGACCGGCAGAGCGAGAGCTCGGCCGCGCCTCGATCCCAGATGAGCCATGGGTTCTCCACATCATCCGTATGTACTGCCCTCGCGCGGGTTTGCGCGTGAACAGGTGCATGACGAGTGAAGCTATCGCTGATCTTCCCGAACCTTCAATGAGTTGAGAAGAGTTCATGAAGATCTGCTCAAGGAATTTTCCCCGGTGAACCGCTTCGCTTCCGGCTCCGTGCCGTTGGTCGGGGGAGGGGCTCCGCCCGGAGCCCCGGTCCCGCACCCCCCGGTGAGGCCCCCTTGACCATGCCGTCCACCCCCGCGTCACGAGGAGATTCCGTGGCTACCGAAGCACCGCCGCCGCCCAGGAACGGGACGGAGACCGACCGCGGTCCCGCCTCGCCCACGACGGAGCAGTTCGTCGAGGTGCAGGAGGGCGAGGAGTTCGGCGAACTGCGCCGCACCTACCGCTCCTTCGCCTTCCCCCTGACCCTCGCCTTCATCGCCTGGTACCTGCTCTACGTGCTGCTCTCCAACTACGCGGGCGACTTCATGGGGACCAAGCTCTTCGGCAACATCAACATGGCGCTCGTCCTCGGCCTCGGCCAGTTCCTCACCACCTTCCTCATCGCCTGGCTCTACTCCCGCCACGCGGCGAACCGGCTCGACCCCAAGGCCGAGGCCATCAGGACCCGAATGGAGGGCGACGCATGAGCACCCCCGTCCTGCTCGCGGCCGACAACGCCACCACCGAACACCGGCCGCTGATCATCGCCCTCTTCGGCGCCTTCGTCATCGCCACCCTCGTCATCACCGTCTGGGCCGGCCGGCAGACCCGCAGCGCCGCCGACTTCTACGCCGGCGGGCGCCAGTTCACCGGCTTCCAGAACGGCCTCGCGATCTCCGGCGACTACATGTCCGCCGCGTCCTTCCTCGGCATCGCCGGCGCCATCGCGCTCTTCGGCTACGACGGCTTCCTCTACTCGATCGGCTTCCTCGTCGCCTGGCTCGTCGCCCTCCTCCTGGTCGCCGAACCGCTGCGCAACTCCGGCCGGTTCACCATGGGTGACGTCCTCGCGTACCGGATGCGCCAGCGGCCCGTCCGCACCGCCGCCGGCACCTCGACGATCGTCGTGTCGATCTTCTACCTCCTCGCCCAGATGGCGGGCGCGGGCGTCCTCGTCTCGCTGCTGCTCGGCATCACCAGCGACGGCGGCAAGGTCGCGATCGTGGCGCTCGTCGGCCTGCTGATGATCGTGTACGTGACCATCGGCGGCATGAAGGGCACCACCTGGGTGCAGATGGTCAAGGCGGTCCTGCTCATCGCGGGCACCCTCCTGATCACCTTCCTGATCCTCTGGAAGTTCCACTTCAACGTCTCCGAGCTGCTCGGCGCGGCCGCCACCAACAGCGGCAAGGGAGACGCCTTCCTGGAGCCCGGCCTCAAGTACGGCGCCACCGCCGTCTCCAAGCTGGACTTCCTCTCGCTCGGCATCGCGCTCGTCCTCGGCACCGCCGGCCTGCCCCACATCCTGATCCGCTTCTACACGGTGCCGACCGCCAAGGCCGCCCGTAAGTCGGTCAACTGGGCCATCGGCATCATCGGCGCGTTCTACCTGATGACGATCGTCCTCGGCTTCGGTGCCGCCGCCCTGCTCAAGAACACCGACATCGTCGCCTCCAACAAGGCGGGCAACACGGCCGCCCCGCTCGCCGCCCTGGAGATCGGCGGCGGAGCCGGCTCCACCGGCGGCGCGATCCTCCTCGCCGTCATCTCCGCCGTCGCCTTCGCGACCATCCTCGCCGTCGTCGCCGGTCTGACCCTGGCCTCCTCGTCGTCCTTCGCGCACGACATCTACGCCAACGTCATCCGGCGCGGACAGGCCACCGAGAAGGAGGAGGTCCGGGCCGCCCGCTGGGCGACCGTCCTCATCGGCATCGTCTCCATCGCCCTCGGTGCCCTCGCCCGCGACCTCAACGTCGCCGGACTCGTCGCCCTCGCCTTCGCGGTCGCCGCCTCCGCCAACCTGCCGACGATCCTCTACTCGCTCTTCTGGAAGCGGTTCACCACCCAGGGCGCCCTGTGGTCGATCTACGGCGGCCTGATCTCCGCCGTCGTCCTCGTCCTCTTCTCGCCGGTCGTCTCCGGCAAGCCCACCTCGATGTTCAAGACGGCCGACTTCTACTGGTTCCCGCTGGAGAACCCCGGCCTCGTCTCCATCCCGCTCGGCTTCCTGCTCGGCTGGCTCGGCTCGATCCTGTCCAAGGAGGAGCCGGACAAGGGAAAGTACGCCGAACTGGAGGTCAAGTCCCTCACCGGCGTCGGAGCGCACTGAGTCGTATATGTTCCGCGTTCGCCGGGCGGTCGCGTCGTAGAGTTCTACGACGCGACCGCGCCCGTCCTCGTGACAATCTGCCCTGCTCCTCGGCGGTGGGCTCACGTAGGCTCGGAACACACGCATCCACACGACGGGGAGGGGGCCCACAGTGCTCATCGACACCTACGGCAGGGTGGCCACCGACCTGCGCGTCTCGCTCACCGACCGCTGCAACCTGCGCTGCACCTACTGCATGCCCGAAGAGGGCCTCCAGTGGCTGGCCAAGCCCGACCTGCTCACCGACGACGAGATCGTCCGGCTGATCCGGATCGCGGTCACCGACCTCGGCGTCACCGAGGTCCGCTTCACCGGCGGCGAGCCGCTCCTGCGCCCCGGCCTCGTCGGCATCGTCGAGCGCTGCGCCGCGCTGGAGCCGCGCCCCCGGATGTCCCTCACCACCAACGGCATCGGCCTCAAGCGGACCGCGTCGGCCCTCAAGGCCGCCGGACTCGACCGGGTCAACGTCTCCCTGGACACCCTGCGTCCCGACGTCTTCAAGACCCTCACCCGCCGCGACCGCCACCAGGACGTCCTGGACGGCATGGCCGCAGCCCGCGACGCCGGCCTCACCCCGGTCAAGGTCAACGCCGTCCTGATGCCCGGGCTCAACGCCGACGAGGCGCCGGACCTCCTGGCCTGGGCGGTGGAGCAGGCGTACGAGCTCCGCTTCATCGAGCAGATGCCCCTCGACGCCCAGCACGGCTGGAAGCGCGACGGCTTGATCACCGCCGGTGACATCCTGGAGTCCCTGCGCACCCGCTTCACGCTGACCGCGGAGGGCGCCGACGAGCGCGGCTCCGCTCCCGCCGAGCGCTGGGTCGTGGACGGCGGCCCGCACACGGTCGGCGTCATCGCCTCCGTCACCCGCCCGTTCTGCCGGGCCTGCGACCGCACCCGGCTCACCGCCGACGGTCAGGTCCGCACCTGCCTCTTCGCCACCGAGGAGACGGACCTGCGGGCCGCGCTCCGCTCGGACGCCCCCGACGAGGAGATCGCCGCGATCTGGAAGCGGGCCATGTGGGGCAAGAAGGCCGGCTCGGGCCTCGACGACCCGAGCTTCCTCCAGCCCGACCGCCCGATGTCGGCGATCGGCGGCTGACCTCCGCCGGCGCCCGGCGCCCCGCGGAGACGGCCCGGCGGCGCACCGCACCTAGGTGGCGTCCGGGGACTCCCACTCCGCGAACGGGACGACGTCCTTCAGGAAGCCCCGTACGCCCAGGAACTGGGAGAGGTGCTCGCGGTGCTCGTCGCACGCGAGCCAGGTCTTGCGCCGGTCGGGCGTGTGCAGCTTGGGGTTGTTCCACGCGAGGACCCAGACGGCGTCGGCGCGGCAGCCCTTGGCGGAACAGGTCGGCTTCTCTTCGCTCACCTGATCATTGTCCAGCAAGGGCGATGCCGAGCAGCCACGGGGGGAGCTGCCCGGCATCGGTCCGTCGCTCCGACGGGGGATGCGGAGCGCGTAGGAAGTATGTCACGGCACATGGGCTGTGGTGCACTGGAACTACATGATTGATCTGAGCTTTTCTTGAGGTTTCCGGCCACTGTCCGTGATCAGTTCCGGCCGTGCAGACGTTCCTCGTCCGCGTCCTCCGACGCCTTCCCGTCGCCCAGCGCGGGGCGCACCGGAGGGGCGACGAAAGTGGAGGGAAGGGACGGAGCGGACTCACGTCCCGCGTTGGCGATCACCACGGCGATGTAGGGGAGCAGCACTCCCAGGGCCAGCGCCACGATCGCGACGTGCCGCTCGACGTTCCACAGCACCGCGGCGGCGATCACGGAGAGCGTCCGCACCGTCATCGAGATGACATAGCGGCGCTGCCGTCCGCGTACGTCGTCGGCGAGCCCCTGCCGCGCCCCCGTGATCCGGAAGACCTCGGTCCCGCCACGCTTCGGCATCGCCGTCCACCACCCACCGATCGCGCCGGACCTCCCCGGTCCGGACCTTCCTCCACGGTACGCCCGGCCCCTCGCGCGGACGAGACCGGGGCACGTCCGGCGCTGTCCGACATGCGCTGTTTGGCCGATGGGTCGAGACTGGGCCCACATGCGTACAAGGAGGCGACGATGGGTTGGTTGTGGGCGATCATCGTGGGATTCGTCCTCGGTCTGATCGCGAAGGCGATCCTGCCGGGCAAGCAGCAGATCCCGCTCTGGCTGACGACCGTGTTCGGCATCATCGGCAGCGTGCTCGGCAACGCGGTCGCGACCTGGATCGGCGTCAACGACACCAAGGGCATCGACTGGACCCGTCACCTGCTCCAGCTGATCGGCGCCGTCGCCGTGGTCGGAGTCGGTGACATGCTGTGGACCTCGATGAGGGGCAGCAAGCAGCGCACCTAGGCTCTTGCGGACGGGCCGGACACGACGGAGGCCCGGTGCGGCACACAGGGGTGTGCCGCACCGGGCCTCCGGTGCGCGGCGGGCCGGTCAGCCCTCCGCGCCGGCGAACTCGATCGCCGCCAGGTTCTTCTTGCCGCGCCGCAGGACCAGCCAGCGGCCGTGCAGCAGCTCGTCCGTCGACACCTCGGCGTCCTCGGCGGTGACCTTCACGTTGTTCACGTAGGCCCCGCCCTCCTTCACCGTGCGGCGCGCGCCCGACCTGCTCGGCGCGAGGCCGACCTCGGTGAACAGGTCCACCACCTGGCCGAGCTCGGCGACGCGCGCGTGCGGCAGCTCGGACAGGGCGGCGGCCAGCGTCGCCTCGTCCAGCTCCGCCAGCTCGCCCTGGCCGAACAGCGCCTTGGAGGCGTTGACGACGGCGGCGCACTGGTCGGCGCCGTGCACCAGCGTGGTGAGCTCCTCGGCCAGCGCCCGCTGGGCGGCCCGCGCCTGCGGCCGCTCGGCGGTCTGCGCCTCCAGCTCCTCCAGCTCCTCGCGGGAGCGGAAGGACAGGATGCGCATGTACGTCGAGATGTCCCGGTCGTCGACGTTCAGCCAGAACTGGTAGAACGCGTACGGCGTGGTCATCTCCGGGTCGAGCCAGACGGCCCCGCCCTCGGTCTTGCCGAACTTGGTGCCGTCCGCCTTCACCATCAGCGGCGTCGCCAGCGCGTGCGCCTGCGCGCCCGGCTCCAGGCGGTGGATGAGGTCGAGCCCGGCCACCAGGTTGCCCCACTGGTCCGACCCGCCCTGCTGGAGCGTGCAGCCGTAGCGGCGGTACAGCTCCAGGAAGTCCATGCCCTGGAGCAGCTGGTAGCTGAACTCGGTGTAGCTGATGCCCTGCTCGGACTCCAGGCGCCGGGCGACGGAGTCCTTGGTCAGCATCTTGTTGACCCGGAAGTGCTTGCCGATGTCCCGCAGGAACTCGATCGCCGACAGGCCGGCGGTCCAGTCCAGGTTGTTCACCATGACCGCCGCGTTCTCCCCCTCGAAGGAGAGGAAGGGCTCGATCTGCGAACGCAGCCGGTTCACCCAGTTCGCGACCGTCTCGGGGTCGTTCAGGGTGCGCTCGGCCGTGGGCCGCGGGTCGCCGATCTGGCCGGTGGCCCCGCCGACCAGCGCCAGCGGCCGGTGCCCGGCCTGCTGGAGCCGGCGCACGGTGAGCACCTGGACCAGGTGGCCGACGTGGAGACTGGCCGCGGTCGGGTCGAAACCGCAATAGAACGTGACGGGACCGTCCGCGAGAGCCTTGCGCAGTGCGTCCTCATCGGTGGACTGGGCGAAGAGCCCGCGCCACTTCAGCTCGTCGACGATGTCCGTCACGATCGTCCGTCTCCTCAGAAAGTTGTCAGTGGTACGACGACCCAGTCTAGGCGGGTCAGACCCCCTTGCTGACCGAGCTCATGTTGAAGTCCGGCACCCGCAGGGCGGGCATCGCGGCCCGGGTGAACCAGTCGCTCCACTCGCGCGGCAGCGTCTTCTCCGTCCGGCCCGCCTCGGAGGCCCGCGACAGCAGGTCCACCGGCGACTCGTTGAACCGGAAGTTGTTCACCTCGCCGACCACCTCGCCGTTCTCGACGAGGTAGACGCCGTCCCGGGTGAGACCCGTCAGCAGCAGCGTCGCCGGGTCGACCTCGCGGATGTACCAGAGGCAGGTCAGCAGCAGCCCCCGCTCGGTCGAGGCGACCATCTCCTCCAGGGAGCGCTCGCCGCCGCCGTCCAGGATCAGGTTCCCCGCTCCCGGCGCCACGGGCAGGCGCGTGAGACCGGCGGTGTGCCGGGTGGTGATCAGGTGCGCGAGGGCGCCGGCCTTCATCCAGTCGATCGGCCCGACCGGCAGGCCGTTGTCGAAGACGGAGGAGTCGTCGCCGGAGGAGTGCGCGATCACGAACGGCGCGGACTCCAGGCCCGGCTCGTTCGGGTCGCTGCGCAGCGTCAGCGGCAGCGGGGAGAGCGTCTCGCCGAGCCGGGTGCCGCCGCCGGGCTTGGAGAAGACCGTCCGGCCCTCCACCGCGTCCCGGGCCGCGGAGGACCACAGCTGGTAGATCATCAGGTCGGCCACGGCCGTCGGCGGCAGCAGCGTCTCGTACCGCCCGGCGGGCAGCTCGATCCGCCGCTCCGCCCAGCCCAGGCGGGTCGCCAGTTCGGCGTCGAGCGCGGCCGGGTCGACGTCCTTGAAGTCCCGCGTCGACCGGCCGGCCCACGCTGAGCGGGAGCGGTCCGGCGACTTGGCGTTCAGCTCCAGCGTGCCGTTCGGCTGGTCGTGGCGGAGCCGCAGCCCCGTGGACGTCCCCAGGTAGGTGGAGGTCAGCTCGTGGTTGGCGAACCCGTACAGCTCGCGCCCGCCGGTCCGGGCCCGGGCGAACGCCTCGCCGAGCGCCGGCGCGAAGTCGGCGAAGACGGCGGAGGAGGTCTCCGAGGGCGCGTCCGTGAAGTCGGGCGACGAGGGCACGCCCTCCACCAGCGGCTGCGCGTCCTCGGCGGGCCCGGCGGCGCGGGCGGCGGCCTCGGCGGCCCGCACCAGCGGCTCCAGGTCGTCGACGGTCACGGCGGAGCGGGACACGACACCGGACGCGGTGCCCTGCGCGCCGTCCACGGTCGCGATCACCGTGAGCGTACGGCCCCGGGTGACGCCGTTCGTGGTGAGCGCGTTCCCCGCCCACCGCAGGTTCGCCGACGACTCCTCGTCGGCGATCACGACGCACCCGTCGGCCCGGGACAGTTCCAGGGCCCGCTCGACGATCTCGTACGGCTTGCTGACGCGGCTCATCGTCCGGCCTCCTGCGTCGTGTTCAGGCTGTGCTTGCCCGGGGTGCGACCCCCGGACCCCCGGCGGATCCGCTGGCGAGGGCTCATCGTCCGGCCTCCTGCGTCGTGTTCAGGCTGTGCTTGCCCGGGGTGCGACCCCCGGACCCCCGGCGGATCCGCTGGCGAGGGCTCATCGTCCGGCCTCCTGCGTCGTGTTCAGGCTGTGCTTGCCCGGGGTGCGACCCCCGGACCCCCGGCGGATCCCCTGGCGAGGGCTCATCGTCCGGCCTCCTGCGTCGTGTTCAGAATGTTGACGCCCCGGAAGAGGGCGGAGGGGCAGCCGTGGGAGACCGCGGCGACCTGGCCCGGCTGGGCCTTGCCGCAGTTGAAGGCGCCGCCGAGGACGTACGTCTGCGGGCCGCCGACCTGCTCCATCGAGCCCCAGAAGTCGGTGGTCGTCGCCTGGTAGGCCACGTCCCGCAGCTGCCCGGCGAGGCGGCCGTTCTCGATGCGGAAGAAGCGCTGACCGGTGAACTGGAAGTTGTAGCGCTGCATGTCGATGGACCACGAGCGGTCGCCGACCACGTAGATGCCCCGTTCCACCCCGCCGATCAGGTCCTCGGTCGACAGACCGCCCGGGTCCGGCTGGAGGGAGACGTTCGCCATCCGCTGCACCGGCACGTGCGCGGGGGAGTCGGCGAAGGCGCAGCCGTTCGAGCGGCCGAGGCCGGTGAGCTTCGCGATGCGCCGGTCCAGCTGGTAGCCGACCAGGGTGCCGTCCTTCACCAGGTCCCAGGACTGCGCCTGGACGCCCTCGTCGTCGTAGCCGATGGTCGCGAGACCGTGCTCGGCCGTCCGGTCGCCCGTCACGTTCATGATCGAGGAGCCGTACGCCAGCTTGCCCAGCTGGTCGAAGGTGGCGAAGGAGGTGCCCGCGTAGGCGGCCTCGTAGCCGAGGGCCCGGTCCAGCTCGGTGGCGTGGCCGATGGACTCGTGGATCGTCAGCCAGAGGTTCGACGGGTCCACGACCAGGTCGTACCGGCCGGCCTCGACGCTCGGTGCCCGCATCTTCTCGGCGAGGAGCGCGGGGATCTCGTCCAGCTCCTTGTCCCAGTCCCAGCCGGTTCCGGTCAGGTACTCCCAGCCGCGTCCGACCGGCGGGGCGATCGTCCGCATCGAGTCGAACTCGCCGGTCGTCTCGTCGACCGCGACCGCCGTGAGCTGGGGGTGCAGCCGGACGCGCTGCTGGGTGGTGACGGTGCCCGCGGTGTCCGCGTAGAACTTGTTCTCGTGGACGGTCAGCAGCGAGGCGTCCACGTGGGCGACGCCGTCCGCCCCGAGCAGCCGCGCGCTCCAGTCGGCGAGCAGCGCGCTCTTCTCCTCGGCGGGGACGGAGAAGGGGTCGATCTCGTACGAGGACACCCAGGTGCGCTCCTCGTGCACCGGCTCCTCGGCCAGCTCCACCCGCTCGTCGGAGCCCGCCGCCGCGATCACCTTCGCCGACAGCTTGGCCATCGCGACCGCCTGCGAGGCCACCCGCGCGGCCCCGTCCATGGTCAGGTCGACCCCGGACGCGAACCCCCAGGCCCCGCCGTGCACCACCCGCACCGCGTAGCCGAGGTCCGTGGTGTCCGACGATCCGGACGGTTTGGCGTCGCGCAGCCGCCACGAGGCGCTGCGCACCCGCTCCAGGCGGAAGTCCGCGTGCTCGGCACCGAGCGCGCGCGCTCGGGCGAGCGCCGCGTCGGCGAGCGCCCGCAACGGCAGCGCGACGAACGAAGGGTCGATCTGATGGACCACGAGCGGCCTCGCTCTCGGCGATCGGAAGAAGGCGGTCGAACTGTCCCGGAAGTCAATCACGGGTCGGGCGGCGGAGTCGGCCCATTGTCGTGCGCCCCTGGCGGAACCCGCTCCAACAGGCCACCGCGAGCCGGAGCTTGGCCCCATCGGATGAGGCCGTTGCCCTGACCCCGCGACCGGTGGGATGAGATGATCCACGCCATGCACGGGTGGGTGAACGAAGTCAGGTCCTGGCTGTCGTCGCTGGACGAGGACGCGCTCGGGTCCCTGCTGACCTGGCATCCGTGCTTACGCGGGGAGAAGCACGCCCACGCCCACGCCCATGCCCAGGACCGCCCGCTCCGCAGGACGCCCCCGACGCGCCGGGAACTGCACGCGGTCCGCGTGCGGTTGGCCAAGGCCCGGCAGGGACAGCTCGCGAGCATCGCCGGCTGCGGGCTCGCCTGGGCGGCGAAGGCCCTGGGGAGCGAGTACGGCTTCTCCGAACGCGCCCTCGCCGACCCCACGCTCGACGAACTGCTCGCCATGCTCACGGTCCTCGAACCTCCCCTGGCCCGGTGCGCGCTCTACGGGATGCTCATGCCCGGCCCCGCCGCCCGGCTGCCGGCCGGACCGCTGGTGCGCGACCACGCCGCCGCGTTACGGGCCGCGGCCGACAGCCCCCCGCCCCCGGACGCGTACGAGAGGGGCCCGGGCCTCGACCCGTCCCGGGACGCCCCGGAGCGCGCCGCGCCCGAAGACCGTGACGAGCCCCCGCCGACGCCCCCCGACCGTGAGGATGCCGCCCCTGTGCCCGTGCCCCCGCCCGACTCCCCGGTGGACCTCCCCTCCTCCCTCACGGACCTGAGGCGGTCCGGCGCACGCCTCGCGGCCGTCCTGCGCGCGGCGGCCGACGCCGTCGGGACCGGCCTGCTCCCCGCCGACGCCCCCGCCGACGCGCTCGCGGCCTGGACCGGGGAGCGCGCACGGCTGGCCGTGGCGCTCGCCGCCGAGGGCTTCGCCTGGGAGCCGGGCCTCGGATACGACGACGCCGAGGCCGGACTGACCCGCCTCCGGGCCGCGCGGGCGGAGCAGCGCGACGCCCTGCGCCGCAAGACGAGCCGGTACGCCGAGCTCCTGGAGCTCGCCGACGGCGAGGAGGAGGCCGCCGACCTCCGCCGCCACCTGGAACGCACCGAGGCCCAGCTGCGCGCCCTCGACGCGGTGGACGACCGGCCCCACGCCCCGGCCGCCGAGAACCCCCTCCCGCCGCCCGCGCCCGACGCGCCCGCCGCCGGCACGCCTGCGTCGGACGGCCCCGCCGCCGACACACCTGCGTCGGACACAGAGGTGCCGGACCGACCCGCGCCGGACGCGCCCCGGGCGCAGACCCCCACGGGGGAGACCACCCTCCCCGCGCCCGGCCCTCCCGTTCCCGACGCCCCCGTTCCCGACGCCCCCGCCGGGCACACCGCCCACGGCACCGGCGACGCGGCCGCCCCCGTGGGCCGAGCCGCCGACCGCGTCCGGGTCGGCGCCTCCGCCATCGAGGCCGTCCGCCGCGCGGTGGAGCCGCCGCTCCCGACCCTCCATCCGGCACCCGGCCCCGCGCCGCAGCCGCCCTCCGCGCCCGCACCGGGCTCCCCGCCCGCGCCGACGCCCGTCCCGTCCACCGGGCCCGCCCCGTCCGCGCCCGCGACCGACTCCGCGCCCGCCGCCCCGCCCCCGCCGATCCCCGCGCCCGCCACCGAACCGGCCCCCGCGCGGATCCCCGCCGCCTCCTCCCCACCGGCCGCCGCGCCCGCGGCGATCCCCGCGCAGGCCCGCGCCACCGAGGGCGCCGCCCGTACCGCCCCGCCCGCCGAGACCGCGAAGGCCGCCGGGCCCGTGGCACCCGCGACGGCGTCACCGGTGGAGGAACCGTGGCCCGCCGGGGTCGAGGCGCCGGACTGGGACCCGTACGCGCCCTGGGACACGGGGAGCGAACCGCCCGTCGGCAGGCTGCTGCGAGAAGGACGGGTGGCCGAGGCGTACTGGCTGACCGTGGCCTCGCGGGAGAGCGTCGTACGGGCGCGGACGCTCGCCTTCGCCGCCGCCGCGTTCGGCTGCGTGTCGGACAGCGAGGCCACCCCCGTGCAGATGGCGCACGAGCTCGACCCGGCCCTCGCCGCGCAGGACCGGGAGGCGCACCTCGTGGCCCTGGCGGCGGCCCTGCGCACGGGGCTCACGGCCCGCTGGCCGCATGGGCTGATCAGCGGGTTCGTCATGCCCTCGGGTCTGAGCGGCGCCTGGCAGCACCTGCTGAACGTGCTGGTGGCCGCCGTCCGGGACGGCCGCGCCTTCGAGCCCGGCATGCTCCAGGGCAGCGCGGAGGGGCAGGAGGCCGCCACCCGCGAGGAGATCGGGCTCACGGCCCGGCAGCTCCTCGACGACCTCCCGCGCCGGAAGATGAAGTACCAGCGGGCGTCACAGGTGCTCCAGTACCTCGTCGGCCCCTCCGGCGCGCTGCGGCACGCCCTGAACGAGGTCATCGAGTGGTCCGGCCGGAGCCCGGCCCAGTCCGCGGGAACCCCCGGATTCCGCGCCCTGGGCGAGGAACTGTGGCGGGCGGAGGACATCGACCGGCTCATCGAGGTCACGGACGCCCTGTTCCGGACGTCGAAACAGGCCAAGGAGCCGATCACCGCCGGCGCGCTCCGGCAGCTGCACACCGCCTGCCGCTCGGTCGGCGAGCTCCTCATGCGCGCCGAGGCCGCCCACACCGCCGGCCGCCCCCACCAGGGCGTCAGCGACCGCGGCATCCCGGAGCTGGCCTCGGTGCTCCGCGACGTCTCCGACGAACCCGCGCCCGTCGGCACCGGCGGCGCGGCCCTCGCCCTGCTGCGCGGCTGGCTGACCGGCGCGCACGAGCGCCCCGCGGACACCGCGGCCGACCTGCTCCGGGAGAACGGCGGCCCGGTGCCCCCCGCCGACGCCCTGCTCCGCCTGCCCGACCTGCCCCGGGACGCCCTGGGCGACCCCGACCTCGCCGACCCCAGGGCGGCCCGCCGGATCGCCGCCCTGCTGTCGCCCGCCGACGCCGAGTACGCCCTCTCCCGCTACCTCGGCGACGGCGACCTGCACCTCGCCAGGGCCCTGCTCACCGGCGCCGAGAACCGGCCGGAGGAGTACGGCTGCACCGACCCCGAATGGGGCGAGAGCGCCGCCCGCCGACTGGCGCAGGGGCACGAGGAGTGGCGGCGCGCCGTCGCCGAGCACCACCGCGCGGCCGCCGGGCTGCTCGCCCAGATGCGCACGCTCAACCAGCTCGCGGCCGACCAGGAGCGGGAGTTCGTCGGCCGCCTCCAGGAGTTCGCCGACGGCGAGGAGTCGGGCCGCTACCGCTTCGCCGTGGACTCGCTCCGCACCCTGGAGGCCGAACTCGTCACCCTGGTCGAGGACTACACCCGCCAGCTCCGCGAGAACCTCGCGCAGCTCCGCTCCCGTCTCGACCAGCCGCTCTCCGCCGGCGACCACGACCGGATCGCCCGCCTCATCGACGAGGGCGACACCGTCACCGCGCAGGAGTTCCTCGCCCTCGCCACCGGCCACACGCCGCTGCCGGAGCGGCCCGCCGACGACGGCTCGGAACTCGCCGCCTTCCTCACCGGCGTCACCGCGCCCGGCGCGCCCAAGGCCGGCGGGGAGGGCACCGACGCCGACTGGTGGGCCCGGCACTACGGCGACCCGACCGCGTCCCTCACCCCGGCGGCCGGCAACGGCCTGGAGGCGTGGGCGGCCCTGTGCACCCCGCGCGGGCGGCGCGGCGACCTGCCCCAGCACCTCTCCCGGCTGCTGCGCCTCCTCGGCCTCGAACTCGCCGCGAACCAGGTGGTCGCCGAACGGGTGGCGCTGGGCCAGGGCATGCGCCGCTTCAAGGTGCGCGCCCGGGTCGCCGAACGCGCCGGGTACGTCGCGGCCCTGGGCTCCCGGGCCTCCTCGTACACCGTCCTGCTCGTCTGGGAGGAGCAGCCGGCCGACGGCCCGCTGGCCCACCTGGAGGACGCCGACGTCGGCGCCAACATCGTGCTCTACCTGCACCCGCTCGGCCTGGAGGGACGCCGCGGCCTCGCCGAGTCCGCCCGCTCCTTCGCCCAGCAGGCGCTGGTCGTCGACTCGGCCGTGATGGGCTGGATGGCGGCCCGCGCCCCCGGCTCCTTCCGCTCGCTCCAGCGGGTGACCCTGCCCTGGGCGGCCTACAACCCGTACACCCCGTTCGTGGCCGGACTCGTCCCGCCCGAGGTCTTCTACGGCCGCGACGAGGAGATGCGGGAGGTGATGGGCCGCGAGGGCGGCATGTTCCTCTACGGCGGCCGCCAGCTCGGCAAGTCCGCGCTGCTGCGCCGGGTCGCCGAGATCTTCCCCAGCCGCGCCGACGCCCACGTCGCCGTCTACCTCGACCTGCTCAAGGCCGAGATCGGCCACGCGGAGGCCCCCGACCGGATCTGGACCCGGCTGGTGGAGGACCTCAAACGCAAGGGCGTGTTCAACAACAAGATGTCCGAGCAGGCCAACCCCGACGTCGTCGTGCGCAACATCCGCGCCTGGCTCGACCAGGACGACACCCGCCGCATCCTCGTCCTCGCGGACGAGGCGGACGCCTTCCTCAACACCGACTCGCGCCGCGCCTTCCGCGTCGGCAGCGAGTCGACCTTCCCCAACGTCATGCACTTCCAGCGCCTCATGGAGCAGACCGAACGACGCTTCAAGATCGTCTTCGCGGGTCTGCACCAGGTCCAGCGCTTCGGCCACCTCTCCAACGTCTCCACCGTCCACGGCGGCCCCGACCTCCTCGTCGGTCCCCTCGGCACCCAGGCCGCCGTCCGGCTCGTCACCGAACCCATGGCCGCGCTCGGCTACTTCTTCGAGCGCCCCGAACTGGTCTGGCGCATCCTCGCCATCACCAACTACCAGGCCAACCTCGTGCAGATCTTCTGCCGCGAGCTGGTCCGCGTCCTGCACGACCGCCCGTACGCCTTCTCCGGCGAGCCCCTGCGGATCACCGAGGACGACGTCCAGAAGGTCGCCGCATCCGAGACCGTCCGCCGCCAGATCGCCGAACGCCTCCGCTTCACCATCAACCTGGAGGACCGCTACCGCGTCCTCGCCCTCGTCATAGCCCTGCGCAGCCTCCAGGACGCCTACCGCGGCGACTACAGCGCCGGCGAACTCCTCCAGGAGGCCCGCGAGGCATGGCCGGAGGGGTTCGAGATGCTCACCGCCAAGCAGGCGCAGATCTTCCTCGCCGAGATGGTCGGCCTCGGCCTGCTCGTCCAGCTCGGCGACCGCTCCCGCTTCGCCGTCCGCAGCCCCAACGTCGTCAACATGCTCGGCACCCGCGAGGAGCTCGAACTCGAACTGCGCGAGACCGAGTTCGGCCTGCCCTACGACTACAACCCGCACGCCGCCCGGCGCCTCCTCGGCCGCGACGCCCGCCACGTCCAGACCTACAGCCCGCTCACCGAGGAACAGCTCCACGAGAGCGCCCAGTCCGGCGTCAGCCTCATCGGCACCACCGCCCTCCACCGGCCCGAACTGGTCCGCCAGGCCGTCACCGCCTTCGCCGTCAACCGGGGCGTCGAGGTCGTCCCGTACACCCACGGCGAGGACCTCACCGCCCTGCTCAAGAGCCGCGGCCGCAAGGCCCATGTCATCATCGCGGACCTGCGCGCCGCCGCCCCGGCCGAACTCCGCGAGGCCGTCCGCTCCATGCAGGTCCACGCCGGCCCCGCCGCCGACCGCCTCCTCCACCAGACCCAGCCGCGCAGCGGCGGCAACGAGAACCGCTCCGTCGTGGTCGTCGCCGACGCCGTCGCCCTCTCCGCGCTCGCCGCCGACGAGGGCCTCGACGAGCTCTCCGTACGGTGGCTGCGCCCCGAGCGGTGGACCGCGGACGCCCTGCGCGCCTGGTCCGAGTGCCCCTTCGTCTCCCGCGAGGACCGGGACCGGCTGGTCGCCGCCACCGGCGGCTGGCCCCGCTGGATGGAGACCGCGGTGGCGGACGTCTCCGTGCACGGACAGACCCTGGAGAACGCCGTCGAGCGGATACGCGCGCTCATCGACGGTCCCCGCAACCTCTCCGAGCACCTGCGCCTCTCCGGCCTCGACGCACGGGACCTCGACCGCCTCGCCACCTGGACCGGGTACGTCGAGGAGGGCCAGGGTGCCCCGCGCGACGACGTGCGCGAGGCGGTCGAACTCGACGACGCGGCCACCGACACCTGGCTGCACCGCCTCGAACAGCTCGGCGTCCTCGACGAGACGGCCGAGGGCTTCGCGGTGGAGCCGGTCACGTACCGCGCGGTGCGGGCCCGGGCGGCGGCCGCCGGGGAGAGGTGACGTGACGGAAGCCCCCGCCCGCACACCCGGCACGGCCGCGGTTCCTGTTGTGCGTCCGACCGACCTGCCCGGCGTCCGTACCCGGCTGCGCGACGTCACGTCCGACCTCGCCGCCGGCCTCAACTGCCTCTGGCTGGTCACCGACGCGATGGTCGAGTCGGGACTCGCCGACACCCTGTACCGCGAGGCCCTCGCCGCCGCCCCCGTGCACGTCGACGTGCCCGCCCCCGCGCGCGGGACGGAGCCCCGGTCCGAGCCCGAGCCGCCGCCGGCCGCGTCCGGGGCAGGGGCCGATGACGACGGCGCGGGCGGCGACGGCCGGACGGGGACCGGCGGCCGGCCGGAGGGCGACGAACTGCCCTACCTCGACCTGCCCGACGACGGCTTCGACCTCGACCTCGGCTGGACCCTCGACGGCGGCCCGCCCCGCCTGCCCGCGCCCCGGCGGGACCCCGGCACCACCCGCCGCGACCCGCACGGGCTCACCGCCCGCCTCGGCGACCGCCTCGGTGTCACCCCCGACCAGGCCGTCCCCGCCCTCGTCGCCCGCGCCCGCGGACAGCGCCCGGTCGTCGGCGTCCGCGCCTGGCGGGAACACGACGGCGGCCAGGGGGCGGCCGCGCTCTTCCGCTCCCTCGCGGCGGCGGTCAAGGAGGCCGGCCTGCCACCGGGCGAACGCCCCCGGCTCCTGGTCGTGGCCCGCCTCGGCGACCTGCCGGAACCCCTGCCCGACGCACTGCGCGACGGGCACGGCGACACCGCCGTCCACTGGTGGTGGGGCGTGCTCGGCCGGCTCGACACGGCCACCGCGATCCTGTCGGCCCCCGACCATGGACACGGCCCGGGGCGGGCACGCGATCCGCTCGCGGACCGGGTCCGCCGGGCGGTGCGCTCGGAGACCGTCGTCGAGATCTGCGGTCCCGACCTGGAGCTCGCCCGCCTCCTCGTCCTGGAGTGGGACGGCGCGCAGCACACCCTGGCCGACGCGCTCGGGCGGTGCCTCGCCGCCACCGGCGCCCCTCCGCCGGGGGAGTGCCCGCCGCTGCGGCGGATCGGCGCCCTCGCCCGGCCCGGGACCGAGCTGCGCCGTGCGTGGTCCCGGGGCGCCGTCGTCTCCTGGGAGGGCCGCCTGCGCCACCACGTGGCGGTCTGGCACCCGGCCGCCCCGGCCGACGGCACGGCGCCCGCGCCCACCGCCGACGCGCGGGCCCGGCTCGCCGCACTGGTCTCCCAGGCCCAGCAGCGCGTCCTGACCCCGTGGATCGAGGAGGCCCGGCAGCGCCTCGCCGCGCGGGCCCTCGGCCACCTCACGCGGCCGGTGGCCGCCGTCGTCGCGGAGCACGCCGAGCGCCCGGCGGCGGAGCTGCGCGGCGACCCGGAGCGGGCCTTCGGCGAACTCCAGGTGGGGGAACTGCTCGGTGCCCACATCAGCGGGTCCCTCGCCCTGCCCCCGGACGACGCCCGGCTGCTGCGGCTCCTCGTCATGGCCAGAAATGTTCTCTCCCACCGCTCCGTGCTCTACGACCGGACGCTCGACGACCTCTGTGCCGAGCTGTCCCGTGCCGACCTGCGGGCTTCCTGAGGAGCCCCGCCGAGCAGCCCCGGACGCGTGGCGGACCCCGCTCCCACCGCCCCCGAGCTGTAGGGACCCGACAGTGACACCCGTACGCCACTGTCGGAGGTCGATTCCTCATGTCGGGAGCGATACCGATAGGTTTTCGGCTACCAGACCGCTATCGAAAGGGTGATCCGTTGAGCCGCTCGGTTCTCGTCACCGGAGGAAACCGGGGCATCGGCCTCGCCATCGCCCGCGCGTTCGCCGAGGCCGGCGACAAGGTCGCGATCACGTACCGCTCCGGCGATCCCGCTGAGCTCGAGAAGGACGGTTTCCTGGCCGTCAAGTGCGACATCACCGACTCCGAGCAGGTCGACCGGGCCTACAAGGAGATCGAGGAGAAGCACGGCCCGGTCGAGGTCCTCGTGGCCAACGCCGGCGTGACCAAGGACCAGCTCCTCATGCGGATGTCCGAGGAGGACTTCACGTCCGTCCTCGACACCAACCTCACGGGCACCTTCCGCGTCGTCAAGCGGGCCAACCGCGGCATGCTGCGCGCCAAGAAGGGCCGGGTCGTCCTGATCTCCTCGGTCGTCGGTCTGCTGGGCTCCGCGGGCCAGGCCAACTACGCCGCCTCCAAGGCCGGCCTCGTCGGCTTCGCCCGTTCCCTCGCGCGCGAGCTGGGTTCGCGCAACCTCACCTTCAACGTCGTCGCCCCTGGTTTCGTCGACACCGACATGACCGCGGTGCTCACCGACGAGCAGCGCGCGGGCATCGTGTCCCAGGTGCCCCTGGGCCGCTACGCGCAGCCGGAGGAGATCGCCGCCGCGGTGAAGTTCCTCGCCTCCGACGACGCCTCGTACATCACTGGAGCCGTCATCCCGGTTGACGGCGGATTGGGCATGGGTCACTGATCACCATGAGCGGAATTCTCGAGGGCAAGCGCATCCTGATCACCGGTGTGCTGATGGAGTCCTCCATCGCCTTCCACACCGCGAAGCTGGCCCAGGAGCAGGGTGCGGAGATCATCCTCACCGCCTGGCCGCGGCCGTCGCTGACCGAGCGCATCGCCAAGAAGCTCCCCAAGCCCGACGACGTGAAGGTCCTGGAGCTCGACGTCTCCAACGACGAGCACCTCGCACGCCTGGAGGGCCAGGTCCGCGAGCAGCTCGGCGACCGCCTCGACGGCATCGTGCACTCGATCGGCTTCGCCCCGCAGGACGCGCTCGGCGGCAACTTCCTCAACACGCCGTTCGAGTCCGTCGCCACGGCCATGCACGTCTCCGCCTTCTCGCTGAAGTCGCTGACGACGTCGCTGCTGCCGCTGATGACCGAGGGCGGCTCCGTCGTCGGCCTCACCTTCGACGCGCAGTACGCCTGGCCGCAGTACGACTGGATGGGCCCGGCCAAGGCCGCCCTGGAGGCCACCAGCCGCTACATGGCGCGTGACCTGGGCAAGCGGAACATCCGCTGCAACCTGATCTCGGCCGGCCCGATCGGCTCGATGGCCGCCAAGTCCATCCCGGGCTTCAGCGAGCTGGCCGCCGTCTGGGACAGCCGCTCCCCGCTGGAGTGGAACCTCGCCGACCCCGAGCCGGCCGGCCGCGGCGTCGTGGCGCTGCTCTCCGACTGGTTCCCGAAGACGACGGGCGAGATCGTCCACGTCGACGGCGGCCTGCACGCGATCGGCGCCTGACCGCCCGCGCGCTCCGCACGCGACACCGAGGGCCGTGTGCCCGCCTCCCGAGGCGGACGCACGGCCCTCGCCGCATCCCGGGCCGGGCGCCACGGGCTTCCGCCCTCTCCCGTCGCGGACACACGGCCCCCGGCGTCGCGCAACTCCTGCACGACTCGAAAAGTCGCGCGAATCACCCCAGACTGGTGCGCAGCGTGATGTTCCTGCCGCTCACGGGGAGGAGGTACGGGTATGCGCGCGATACGCCAGGGGTTCGGCGCGTTCGCCACGGTCGCCGTTCTGCTCACCGGGATAGCCGTCGCCGACGAGGTGCGCACCGCGCCCGCACCGGCCGAGGACCTTCCCGCCGCCGCCCCGCCGGCCGCGGAGCCGGTGGTGTTCGAGGCGTCCTGCCGCACCCTCGTCGAGGGCTCCCGCGTCACCGCCCACTGCCAGAACCCGTACCCGCGTTCCGACCGCGTCAGCCTCCACGTGGAGTGCGAGCGCTGGTGGGACGTCGACACCGACAGCGCCTCCGTGGACATCGGCCCCGCCGACTACGCCAAGATCACCGGCCGCTGCTGGAAGGAGGTGCGGGCCGCCTGGGTCACGCACCGGCCGGCGGACCCGGCTCCGGAGCGGGCTCCGGGCTCCTGAGGCACAGGAACGGGTAGCCGGCCGCCTCCGTGCCCGCCCGCTCGGCGTCCCCCTCCCGGATCGCGTCCACCAGCCGCGCGTGGTCCATGTGGTTCTCCGGCCGCAGCACCTGCCCCACGTCGTCGCGCAGCCAGTCCCGCAGCAGGTCGCCGAGGTCGGCGTAGAGCTCCGTCAGCACCTCGTTGCCCGAGGCGGCGACGACCGCGTGGTGGAAGGCGGCGTCGACGGTCACGAACCGCTCCGCGTCCCCGGACTCCCACGCCTCCTCGCGCCGCAGGAGCAGCGCGTCGAGCTGCTTGAGGTCCTTCTCCGTGCGGCGCCCCGCGGCGAACCGGGCCGCGGCGGACTCCAGCGTCGAGCGCAGCTCGGCGACGTGCCGGGGGTCGGAGCCGGCGAAGCGCCGGTGCATGACGCCCGCCAGTTCGCTGGTGGCGACGACGTACGTCCCCGAGCCCTGGCGGATGTCGAGCAGTCCGTTGTGCGCGAGCGCCCGGACGGCCTCGCGGACCGTGTTGCGGGCCACGCCCAGCTGCTCGACCAGCTCGGGTTCGGTCGGGATGCGCGAACCCACCGGCCACTCGCCCGAGGTGATCTGGTTCCGCAGCTCGGCGATCACCTGGTCGGAGAGACCGGCGCGCCGGGGGTGACCGAGGGCCATGGAGGACCTTCCTGTTCGTTCGAGATTGGACAACCAATCATCCCATGATTCTATGATGGCCCCATGCCAGACGAGCCGAAGACCCCCGACCCCGCCGCACCGACGGCCCGGACCACCGCTTCGGCGGCCGCCACCGCACCGACCGCCACCGCGGCGCCGACCGGGACGACCGCCATCGCCGCGGATTCTCCCGCACCGGCCCGCGCCCGCCGGACCGCCGCGGACGACTCCTCGACGGGACAGGCCCTTCAGGCCGCGGCCGGCCCCCGCTGGACCCTCGCGCTCGTCACCGTCGGACTCGTCCTGGCCGCGCTCAACCTGCGCCCCGCCATCACCAGCTTCGGCGCCCTCCTGGAGGACGTCGGCGACGGCCTCCACATGAGCGGCAGCGTCGCCGGCGTCCTGACCTCCGTCCCCCCGCTCTGCTTCGCGGTCTTCGGCATCACCGCCCCGCGCCTCGCCCGCCGCTTCGGCCCCGCGGCCGTCGTCTGCGCGGGCATGGCCGCCATCTTCGTCGGCCTCGCCGTCCGGCCCCTCGCCGGCGGCACCGTGGGCTTCCTCGCCGCCAGCGCCCTCGCCCTCATGGGCATCGCCGTCAGCAACGTCCTGATGCCCGTCATCGTCAAGCGGTACTTCCCCGACCGCGTCGGCAGCATGACCGGCCTCTACTCCATGGCGCTCGCCCTCGGCACCTCGCTCGCCGCGGCCGCCACCGTCCCGATGACCGAGGCCCTCGGCGGCGACTGGCGCCTCGGCCTCGGCGTCTGGGCGGCCCTCGCCGCCCTCGCCGTCCTGCCCTGGATCCCGCTGCTGCGCGACCGCGACCGCGACCGCGACCGGACCGGCGCCGGACGTACGGGCCGGGCCGCCGCCGCGGAGACCACCGCGCCCCCGCGCGTCGCCCGCAGCCGCACCGCCTGGGCCCTCGGCTGCTTCTTCGGCCTCCAGGCCACCGGCGCCTACATCACCATGGGCTGGATGCCGCAGATCTTCCGCGACGCGGGCGTCCCCGCCTCCACCGCGGGCGTCCTCCTCGCGGTGACCATGGTCATGGGCGTCCCGCTCGCCTTCGTCATCCCCCGCCTCGCCACCCGCATGAAGAACCAGGGCCCGATCGTCGTCGCCCTCGGTCTCTGCGGCCTCGGCGGCTACACCGGCCTCTTCCTCGCCCCGGCCGCCGGAGCCTGGGTCTGGGCCGTGCTCCTCGGCGTCTCCAACTGCGCCTTCCCGCTCGCCCTCACCATGATCGGCATGCGCTCGCGCACCGGCGCCGGCGTCGTCCGCCTCTCCGCCTTCGCCCAGAGCGTCGGCTATCTCATCTCCATCCCCGGCCCCCTCCTCGTCGGCGTGCTCTACCAGCACAGCGGCGGCTGGGGACTGCCGATCGCCCTCATGGGCGGCCTGATGATCCCGCAGATGATCATCGGTTCGCTGGCCGGACGGGACCGCATCGTCGAGGACGAATGCTGAGATGCGAGACTGGCCCCATGCCAGTCCTCGAACCCAACCCCCCGAACGGCCAGAAGAAGCTGCTCGTCGTGCTCGGCGCGATGCTCGGCATCACGGTCGTCATCTCCGTCGTCGCCTCCGCCTTCTCGCCGTGAGCCGGGCACGGGGTGGGGGTGGCCCCCGTATCCCCTAGGGGGCGAGTGTCAGGGTGAAGTGGGTGGGTCACCGGATGGGCCGCCCGCTCCGCCGTCCGTACGTTGGAGACGACAACGGAAAGCGGACAACCCACCCCCGGAGGCGGCCATGTCGGCCCCAGCACAGTCCCGCGTCGGAGCCACGACCGCAGGTGTCGACACCCGGCTGCCCTGGTGGGCCCTCGTCCTTCCGGTCGCCGCGTTCGCCGCCCTCCTGCTGCTCATCGCCGGGCCGGGTGAGGCCCACGCGACCTCGGGTGATCCCGGGGTCGGCAGGGTTCTGGACCACCTCCAGCAAACGCTCTCTCTCTGAGTCGCCGGAAGCCGTTTCGTGCGAAGCTGTTGACCATGAGCGTCGATACACCTCGCAGGATCGTGCTGCTCCGACACGCCAAGGCCGACTGGAACGGCGAATCCGACCACGAGCGACCCCTCGCCGACCGGGGCCGCACGGACGCCCCCGTCGCGGGCCGCAGGCTCGCCGGCACCGGCATCGCCATCGACCTGGCCCTCTGCTCCACCGCCGCCAGAACCCGGGAGACCTGGAAGCTGGCCGTATCGGAACTCCCGGAGCGCCCCCGGACCGTCTACGAGGAGCGCCTGTACGAGGCATCGGTCGGCGAGATCATCGCGCTGCTCAACGAGACCCCGGACGACGTCACCGACCTCCTGGTGATCGGCCACAACCCCGGGATGCACGGGCTCGCCGACGCCCTCGCCGGCGAGAGCGAGGGGGACACCCGGTCCCGGATGAACCGCAGCGGCTTCCCCACCTCCGCCTTCGCCGTCCTCACCTTCGACGGCTCCTGGAAGTCGGTGGAGCTCGGCGCCGCCCGGCTCGTCGACTTCTGGGTCCCGCACCCCTGACTCGTACGACCGCCCGCGGACCCGTACGACCGCCCGCGGACCCGTACGTCGCCCCGCCCACCCGTACGCCGCTCCGCACGCTCCCGTACGCGAGAGGGCCCGGCCGTCCCACGACGGCCGGGCCCTCTCCTGCGCCGGGGCTCAGTGCAGCAGCTCCTCGCCGCCGTCCGCCGCCTCGACCTCCTCGCGCGTGATGCCGAGCAGGTACAGCACGGTGTCCAGGAAGGGCACGTTCACCGCCGTGTCCGCGGCCTTGCGCACCACCGGCTTGGCGTTGAACGCCACGCCGAGACCGGCCGCGTTCAGCATGTCCAGGTCGTTGGCCCCGTCGCCGATCGCCACCGTCTGCGCCAGCGGCACGCCCGCCTCCGTGGCGAAGCGGCGCAGCAGCCGCGCCTTGCCCGCGCGGTCCACGATCTCTCCGGTCACGCGCCCGGTCAGCTTCCCGTCCACGATCTCCAGGGTGTTGGCCTGGGCGAAGTCGAGCCCCAGCCGCTCCTTCAGATCGTCGGTGACCTGCGTGAACCCGCCGGAGACCACACCCACCTGGTAGCCGAGCCGCTTGAGCGTACGGATCAGGGTCCGGGCGCCCGGCGTCATCCGCACCTCGGCGCGGACCTTGTCGACCACCGAGGCGTCGAGGCCGGCCAGCAGCTCCACGCGCGCGTGCAGGGACTGCTCGAAGTCCAGCTCGCCGCGCATCGCCGCCGCCGTGACCTCGGCGACCTTGTCCTCGCAGCCCGCGTGCGCCGCGAAGAGCTCGATCACCTCGTCCTGGATCAGCGTCGAGTCGACGTCCATCACGACCAGCCGCTGGGCACGCCGGTGCAGCCCGGCGGAGACCACGCCGACGTCCACGCCGATGGAGTGCGCCTCGACGGCGAGGGCCGTCCGCAGCGGCTCCGTCTCGCAGCCCGAGACGGCGAACTCGACGGCGGTCACCGGGTACTTCGCCAGGCGGAAGATGCGGTCGATGTTGCCGCCCGTCTCCGCGATCCTGGCCGCTATGGCCGCCGTCTGCTCCGCCGTCAGCGGGTGGCCGAGGACGGTCACGTGGGAGCGGCCCTCACCGCGCGGCCGGTTGTCACCGGTACCGGAGATGATCTCGGCCTGCAGCTTGAGCGACTCGGCCCAGCTGTGCACGGTGGCCCGGAGTTCGCCCGCCGTGGCCACGGTCGGCTCCGTGACGAGCGCGCACAGGACGAGGCGGCCACGGGAGACCACCTGCTCGATGTCCACGACGTCGACGGAGTAGGCGGCGAGGGTGTCGAAGAGTCCCGCGGTGATCCCGGGACGGTCCTTCCCGAAGATCTTGACGAGAAGGGTGGGAACGTCTGAGGTCTGCGATGCGCTCATGGTGGTTCCACCGTATCGGGCACGGCGTGCCACCTGACCCCCCGTCCCGCGTAGCGGACACCCGGGCGGTCGCGGACACGCGCCCGAAGGGCTCCGGCGGGACGTCCGGGGGAGCCTGCGCCGGGTCTTCACGCTGCCCGACTTTCGGAGAGGGGACCGGGCCTGAAATAGTTCCCCCCGATGTTCGCCATCCCTGGGCTCCCCGCGACGGGGGTACATCGGGGGACAAGTAGTGGGGCGTGGAGTGCCAGAACTCGTACTGGAATTGAATGGAAGGACCTGGACCCTCGACCCGTCCAGGTCGTACACCCTGGGCCGTGATCCGCAGGGTGACCTGGTCATCGACGACGCCAGGGTCTCGTGGCGCCACGCCACGATCAGCTGGGGCGGCCGGAGCTGGGTCATCGAGGACCACGGCTCCACCAACGGCACGTTCGTCCAGGGGCAGCGGATCCACCAGATGGAGATCGCCCCCGGCTCGGCCGTCCACCTCGGCAACGCGACCGACGGCCCGCGGCTCAATCTCGCCGCCGGGGCCCAGGGCGCACCGCAGGCCCAGCAGCCGCCGGTGGCCCAGCCCGTGGCGGCGCACCAGGCCGCCGACCAGGCCGCCCAGGCGGAATGGGTCACGCAGGGACCGCCGCAGCAGCAGCCGGGCTGGCAGCAGCCGCCCGCGCAGCCGCAGTTCCCGCACCAGCAGGGCGCCCCGCAGGGCGCACCCGGTCACCAGGGGCACGGCGCCGCCGCGGGGGCGTCGTCGGCCTACGCCGACCGCAGCCCGACCACGTTCCACCAGCTGTCCCTCGGTCACGTCATGCGGATCGGCCGTGCCCTCGAGAACGAACTGGTCGTCTCCGACCTCCAGGTCTCCAGGAACCACGCCGAGTTCCACGCGACGCCCGACGGCCGCTTCGAGATCCGCGACCTCGGCTCGCACAACGGCACGTACGTCAACGGCCAGCCGATCCCCAAGGGCGGCACGGCCCTCCTCGGCCCGCAGGACATCGTCGGCGTCGGCCACTCGACGTTCCGGATCATCGGCGGCCAGCTGGAAGAGTTCGTCGACACCGGCTCGGTCTCCTTCTCGGCCCGCCATCTGACGGTCACCGTCGACGGCGGCAAGCAGATCCTCAAGGACGTCTCCTTCGGCGTCCCCGAGAAGTCGCTGATCGGCGTCATCGGCCCGTCCGGCTCCGGAAAGTCCACCCTGCTCAAGGCGCTGACCGGATACCGCCCGGCCAACGAGGGCGACGTCCTCTACGACAACCGGAGCCTCTACAAGCAGTTCGCCGAGCTGCGCCAGCGCATCGGTCTGGTCCCGCAGGACGACATCCTGCACAAGGAGCTGACCGTCCAGAAGGCCCTGCGCTACGCGGCCAAGCTCCGCTTCCCCGGCGACACCGCCACGGCCGAGCGCGAGGCCCGCATCGACGAGGTGCTGCGCGAGCTCAAGCTCGACATCCACAAGGAGAAGAAGGTCACCTCCCTCTCCGGTGGCCAGCGCAAGCGCGTCTCCGTCGCCCTGGAGCTCCTCACCAAGCCGTCGCTGATCTTCCTGGACGAGCCGACCTCCGGCCTCGACCCGGGCATGGACCGCGACGTCATGCAGCTGCTGCGCGGCCTCGCGGACGACGGCCGCACGGTCCTCGTCGTCACCCACTCGGTGGCCGAGCTCGGCCTGTGCGACAAGCTCCTCGTCATGGCGCCCGGCGGCTCGGTGGCGTACTTCGGTCCGCCGGAGGAGGCGCTGAACTTCTTCGGCTACTCCACCTGGGCCGACGTCTTCTCCGCCTTCGAGAACTACCGCGACTACGACTGGGCGGGCCGCTGGAAGGGCTCGCAGCACTACCAGATGTACGCCGCGGACATCGACGCCGTCGCCGCCCAGCCCGTCCAGATG
Organism: Streptomyces sp. NPDC051180; assembly: GCF_040689545.1. Taxonomy (NCBI): domain Bacteria; kingdom Bacillati; phylum Actinomycetota; class Actinomycetes; order Kitasatosporales; family Streptomycetaceae; genus Streptomyces; species Streptomyces sp. NPDC051180. Next base: position 11,924 of record NZ_JBFBBC010000002.1, on the reverse strand, counting down.
CCGCAGCACTCGATGACCAGGCCGCCCAAGCCGCAGGGCTGGGGCTCCCAGCTGTGGACGCTGATCCGCCGCTACGTCTCGGTGATCGCCTCCGACAAGGGCTTCCTGGGCCTGATGGTGATCCTGCCGGCCGTCCTCGGCGCGGTCTCGGTCGTCATCCCCGCGGACTTCGGCCTGGGCTCGCCCAAGCCGCCGTCCCGCTTCAACGGCGACGCCGGCACGATCATGCTGATCCTCGCGGTCGGCATGTGCTTCAGCGGCGCCGCCAACTCCGTACGAGAGCTGATCAAGGAACGGGTCATCTACGAACGGGAGCGCGCCACCGGCCTCTCCCGCTCCGCGTACCTGATGTCCAAGGTCATCGTGCTCGGCCTGATCACGGCCTTCCAGGGCGTCATCATCTGCGGCATCGGCTTCTCCACCCGGGCGCTGCCCGAGGAGGGCCTGTTCATGCCGCCGGCCGTCGAGCTGTGCGTCCAGGTCATCGCCCTCGGCCTGACCTCGATGATGTTCGGCCTGGTCATCTCCGCGCTCGTGAAGACCGCCGAGAAGACCATGCCCCTCCTGGTCATGTTCGCGATCATCCAGGTCGTCTTCACCGGCATCCTCTTCCAGGTCTACGGCTCGCCGGGCCTGGAGCAGTTCGCCTGGCTCATGCCCTCCCGCTGGGGCATCGCCGGCGCCGGCACCACGCTCGACCTGGCCCGTCTCATGCCGCCGTGGGACCACAAGAACCCCACCGACACCGACCCCCTGTGGGAGCACACGGTGGCCCAGTGGAGCCTGGACCTCGGCATCCAGCTCCTGATGGCCGTCGTCTGCTGCGTCGTCGTGGCGCGCCTGCTGCGCCGCCACGAGCCCGAGGTCATGCGCAAGTAACCGGATCCGGCAGTACGCCGACGGGCGGCACCCCCTGCGTGGGGGTGCCGCCCTTCGGCGTGCGGGGGTGCGACAGCGGATCAGTACGCGCTGTTGACGTTGTCGATCGAGCCGTAGCGGTCGGCCGCGTAGTTGGCGGCGGCGACGATGTTGGCGACCGGGTCGTACTGGTCGAACGCGGTGCCGGGCACGTGGTACGCCTTGAAGGTCGGGTAGATGACCTGGAGCAGACCCTTGGACGGGATGCCGTTGATGGCGTTGATGTCCCAGTTGTTGATGGCGCGGGGGTTGCCGCTGGACTCACGCATGATGTTCTTGTGCAGGCCGTTGTACGAGCCCGGGATGTCGTGCTTGTCCATGATGAAGAGCGCCTCGCGGATCCAGCCGTCGAGGTTGTTCGCGAAGACCGGGGTACGGGCGACGGAACGGCTCGCGGCCGACTTCTCCGCGGCGCGCTTCTTCGCCGCGGCCTGGGCCTTCGCCTTGGCGTCCGCCTTCGCCTTCGCGGCGGCCTTGGCCTTCGCGTCCGCCTTCGCCTTCGCGGCGGCCTTCGCCTTGGCGTCCGCCTTGGCCTTCGCGGCGGCCTTCGCCTTCGCCTCGGCCTCCTGCTTGGCCTTCAGGCCGATGGTGGACTGCTGCTCGTCGATGCTGGCGGCGAGCGCCTTCGCCTGGGGGCTGGCCGCGTCGTACGACCAGGCGACCTGCTGCGTGCCCGAGAGGGCCTGCGGCTCGGTCTCGGTGGAGCCGTTGCCGGGCACCAGGGACAGGGTGAGCGCCGCGGCGCCCAGAGCGGCGACGCCGGCGATCGTGGCCTTGTGGGTCTTCTTCAGACCACGAATGTGGCCAGGGGTGTTCGCAGACATAACGGACTACCTCTTCGAATCGCTGGGGGTCGCTCGGCCGGGGCGGCGCTGCGCCTTCTTCGGCGGCGACGAGGGCAATTCTTAGCGGCCGCAAAATCCTGTGGCAAAGGTGTGACGTACGATCCCGGGTAGTGGATCAGGGGCTCGTGCACGGGCCACCGACACCCCCAGGAAGCCCGCCCGCACCGCCTCTACCTGGCTCCATGGCGTCCACTAGCGAGCTTCGTAAGTGATGTGGGCCCTATGCGCGGGCTCACATCGACCCCGTAACAACCTCACCCGGCGTTGCGTGCGCAATGCGCACGGTGAGCCCCCTCCTCCCGAAGGAGGAGGCAGGCCGCCCCCGCCCTGCGACCTAGGTCCCCCGTCCCCCCGCCGCCGTCCCCGGACGGATACGGACGGTCACATCCCGCCGGTACGGTGACCACATGAGCCATCGACCGAGCTCCGGCCTGGCCGCCGTGAGCACCGCCCTGCTCGCGATGAGCCGCCGCCTGGAGGTGCGCGACGTCCTCAAGACGATCGTCGCCTCCGCCCGCGAGCTGCTCGACGCCGAGTACGCGGCCCTGGGCGTCCCCGACGACCACGGCGGCTTCGCCCAGTTCGTCGTCGACGGCGTCGGGGAGGAGCAGTGGAAGGCCATCGGGCCGCTGCCCCGCCAGCACGGCATCCTCGCCGCCATGCTCCAGAAGGCGGAGACCGAACGCCTCGCCGACGTCCGCCTCGACCCCCGGTTCGAGGGCTGGCCCGACGCCCACCCCGAGATGTCCGACTTCCTGGGCCTGCCCGTCCGCGACGGCGACGAGATCCTCGGCGCCCTCTTCCTGGCCAACAAGCGCTGCGCGAAGGAGAGCGGCGGCTGCGGCTTCACCGCCGAGGACGAGGAACTGCTCTCGATCCTCGCCCAGCACGCCGCCATCGCCCTGACCAACGCGCGCCTGTACGAGCGCAGCCGCGAGCTCACCATCGCCGAGGAACGCTCCCGCCTCGCCCACGAGCTCCACGACGCCGTCAGCCAGAAGCTCTTCTCGCTCCGGCTCACCGCCCAGGCCGCGGCGGCCCTCGTCGACCGCGACCCGGCCCGCGCCAAGGTGGAGCTCCACGAGGTCGCCGCCCTCGCCGCCGAGGCCGCCGACGAGCTGCGCGCCGCCGTCGTCGAGCTGCGCCCCGCGGCCCTGGACGAGGACGGCCTCGTCCCTACCCTGCGCACCCAGATCCAGGTCCTCGACCGCGCCCACACCGCCCGGGTCACCTTCGACGGCCAGGGCGCACGCGCCCTGCCGGCCGCACAGGAGGAGGCCGTGCTGCGGGTCGCCCAGGAGGCCCTGCACAACGCCCTGCGGCACGCGGACGCCGCGTCCGTCGCCGTGGCCCTCACCCGCAGCGGCCAGGGGGCGCGGCTCACCGTCACCGACGACGGCAGGGGATTCGACCCGCGTACGGTCCGCAGCGCCGGCCGCCACCTCGGCCTGGTCTCCATGCGGGACCGGGCGAGCGGCGTCGGCGGCGTGCTGACCGTGACCTCGGCCCCCGGCGAGGGCACCACGATCGAGATGGAGGTACCCGGTGGCTGACCGCCCGATCCGCGTCCTGCTCGTCGACGACCACCAGGTTGTCCGCCGGGGCCTGCGCACCTTCCTGGAGGTACAGGACGACATCCAGGTCGTGGGGGAGGCGTCCGACGGCGCCGAGGGCGTCGCCCGCGCCGAGGAGCTCCGCCCCGACGTCGTCCTCATGGACGTGAAGATGCCCGGCACGGACGGCATCGAGGCGCTCAAGCGGCTCCGCGAGCTCGCCAACCCCGCCCGGGTCCTCGTCGTCACCAGCTTCACCGAGCAGCGCACGGTCGTCCCCGCGCTCCGCGCCGGAGCGTGCGGATACGTCTACAAGGACATCGACCCCGACGCCCTGGCCGGCGCGATCCGCTCCGTCCACGCCGGGCACGTCCTGCTCCAGCCCGAGGTCGCCGAGGCCCTCCTCGCCCAGGACGAGGCCCCCGGGGGCACCGGACGCGGCACCACGCTCACCGAGCGGGAGCGCGAGGTCCTCGGCCTCATCGCCGACGGCCGCTCCAACCGCGAGATCGCCCGCGCCCTCGTCCTCTCGGAGAAGACGGTCAAGACGCACGTCTCGAACATCCTGATGAAGCTCGACCTGGCGGACCGCACCCAGGCCGCCCTCTGGGCCGTCCGCCACGGCCTCACCGACTGACGCGCCCCCCTTACGCGCCGGGCGCACGACCGTTCAATCCTTCATACCGTCGTGTGTATATCCCCCGTTCGGCGCAACCCGACGGGGCGTGCCGCGTTCTCCAGGGCGTGCTGCGGCGGACCTGCCGCAGCGATGACCAGGAGGATGTACCAAGTGAAGAACCTCAAGAAGGCCGCCGCCCTCACCATGGTCGCCGGTGGCATCGTCGCCGCCGGTGCGGGTGTCGCCTCCGCCCACGGCGGTGCCGAGGCCGCGGGCACGGCCCTCAACTCGCCGGGCGTCGCCTCCGGCAACCTGGTGCAGGTCCCGGTCCACGTCCCCGTGAACGTCTCCGGCAACACGGTCAACGTGATCGGCCTGCTCAACCCGGCCTTCGGCAACGGCGCCGTCAACGGCTGACCTCCCGCCCCCGCCCCCCGGCCCCCGGACGCCCCTCGGGCGCCGGGGGTCCGCCGTTCCCGGGGAGCCGGGGGGTCCGCTGTGCCCCCTCACCGCCCGCCCCGGCGCGCCGGGCTCGCCCCGGAGCCGCCGACCGGCGACGACGTCCGCGTCAGAACCCCCGCTCCCGCTCCCTCTCCTCCACATACGCGTTGTACGCCGCGACCTGAGCCCTCCGCGCCACCCGCTCCACCGGCCGCAGCGCCTCTCCGCGCGCCGCCATCTCCGAGGCGCTCACCGCACCGCCGTGCCCGTGGTCGTACGCCAGGTCCACGAGCAGCCCGATGCGCTGGGCGAGCTCCAGGACCCGGACCGCGCGGGGCGGATAGCCGGGGGCGAGCACCTCGCGGCCGACCTCGGCACGGGCCCGGTACGCCTCGCGCGCCGCGTCGGCGGCGGCACCCGAGGCCGCCACGTCGAGCCGGGTGAGGACCGAGGTCGCGTCCCGCAGCGCCTCCGCCAGCTCCCGCTCCGCCTCGCCCAGCGACGGCACGTCCGCCGGCGGGGCCTCGCGCACCGCGAGACAGCGCCAGAGGACCTCCACGTGGAGATCGCCCGGCGGGCCCGCCTCGGTGACCTCCGGCACGAGCCCGTAGGGCGCGCCGAAGCCGACCGCGGCCTCCTCCGCCTCCAGGGCGCGCGCGTTGAAGTCGGGCGGCCCGCTCAGCCCCAGCGGATGCCCCGGCGCCGGCAGCGCCACCCGCCACCCGGTCACCCCGAGCCGCCGCAGCCGCCCCAGGGCCAGTGTCAGCCCCACCGGCCCCGCCTCACCCGGCAGCCCCTCGACGCGGTGCACCGCGTCCTCCCCGACAATGGCCAGCGCCGCGTCGTCCGGCGACACCGCCCCGGCCAGCAGGGCGTTGCCCCAAGCGGCCAGGCGTCCTGAGCGTGGTTCCGAAAGCATCCCCCCAGACTAGGGACTCTAAGGAAGCCCTAGGGACCGGCCCGCTCCGCCGATAACGTAGGTTTTCCCCTGGACGCCGCGCCCATCGGCGCAAGGCGACGACACGACTCGACCGCAAGGGGAGACAACGCGCTCATGAGCGATGTACTGGAGCTGGTGGACGTATCCGTGGTCCGCGACGGACGGGCTCTGGTGGACGAGGTCTCCTGGTCGGTCAAGGAGGGCGAGCGCTGGGTGATCCTCGGACCCAACGGCGCCGGCAAGACCACCCTTCTGAACATCGCCTCCAGCTACCTCTTCCCCACCAAGGGCGACGCCCGGATCCTCGGCGAGCAGCTCGGCGGCGTCGGCACCGACGTCTTCGAGCTCCGGCCCCGCATCGGCATGGCGGGCATCGCCATGGCGGAGAAGCTCCCCAAGCGCCAGACCGTCCTGCAGACCGTCCTCACCGCCGCGTACGGCATGACCGCCACCTGGCACGAGGACTACGACCCGGTCGACGAGGACCGTGCCAAGGCGTTCCTCGACCGGCTCGGCATGAACGACTACCTGGACCGCAGGTTCGGCACCCTCTCCGAGGGCGAGCGCAAGCGCACCCTGATCGCCCGGGCAATGATGACCGACCCCGAGCTCCTGCTCCTCGACGAGCCCGCCGCCGGTCTCGACCTCGGCGGCCGCGAGGACCTGGTCCGCCGCCTGGGCCGCCTCGCCCGCGACCCGTACGCCCCCTCCATGATCATGGTGACCCACCACGTCGAGGAGATCGCCCCGGGCTTCACCCACGTCCTGATGATCCGTCAGGGCAAGGTGCTCGCGGCCGGCCCCGTGGAGATGGAGCTCACCTCCCGCAACCTCTCGCTCTGCTTCGGCCTGCCGCTCGTCGTCGAGCGCGTCGGCGACCGCTGGACCGCGCACGGTCTGCCCCTGAAGTAGCCGTACGGAGCGCCGGCGTCCCGCACAGCCGCCCGCGCCCTGTCCCGGAGAGCCCCACCCGCCCTACCATTGCCCCTGTGGACATCGACGCATGGGTCTGGTGGCTGATCGGCGCGGTGGGGCTCGGCATTCCGCTGGTGCTGACCGCGATGCCGGAGTTCGGGATGCTCTCCGTGGGGGCCGTCGCCGGAGCGGTGACCGCCGCCCTCGGCTTCGGAGTCGTCGCGCAGGTGCTCGTCTTCGTCGTCGTCTCGGTGGCACTCATCGGGGTGGTACGCCCGATCGCCGCCCGTCACCGCGACGACCGGCCGCACCTGGCCACCGGAGTGGACGCCCTGAAGGGCCGTCAGGCCGTCGTGCTGGAACGGGTCGACGGCCAGGGAGGCCGCATCAAGCTGGCCGGGGAGATCTGGTCCGCGCGCACCCTCGACACCGGACTGAGCTTCGAACCGGGTGAACAGGTCGACGTCGTCGACATCGACGGGGCGACCGCCGTCGTCATGTGACCGAACCTCGCCCATGACGCCCCGCCATCTGGGAAACTCGATCATGCAAGGCCACCCGGCAGTCAACAGGCAGCGAAGGGCACGGGGAACACGATGTCAGCAGTCATCATCGTCCTGATCATTCTGGTGGTGCTCGTCTTCATCGCCCTGATCAAGACGATCCAGGTCATCCCGCAGGCGAGCGCGGCGATCGTGGAGCGCTTCGGTCGCTACACGCGCACCCTCAACGCGGGACTGAACATCGTCGTCCCGTTCATCGACTCGATCCGCAACCGGATCGACCTCCGCGAACAGGTCGTCCCCTTCCCGCCGCAGCCGGTGATCACCCAGGACAACCTGGTGGTCAACATCGACACGGTCATCTACTACCAGGTGACCGACGCCCGGGCCGCGACGTACGAGGTCGCCAGCTACATCCAGGCGATCGAGCAGCTCACCGTCACCACCCTGCGCAACATCATCGGCGGCATGGACCTGGAGCGCACCCTCACCTCCCGCGAGGAGATCAACGCGGCCCTGCGCGGCGTCCTCGACGAGGCCACCGGCAAGTGGGGCATCCGCGTCAACCGCGTCGAGCTCAAGGCGATCGAGCCGCCGACCTCCATCCAGGACTCGATGGAGAAGCAGATGCGCGCCGAGCGCGACAAGCGCGCCGCGATCCTCACCGCCGAGGGCACCCGCCAGTCCGCGATCCTCACCGCCGAGGGCGAGAAGCAGTCCGCCATCCTCCGCGCCGAGGGTGAGGCCAAGGCCGCCGCGCTCAAGGCCGAGGGCGAGGCCCAGGCCGTCCGCACGGTCTTCGAGGCCATCCACGCCGGCGACCCCGACCAGAAGCTGCTGTCGTACCAGTACCTCCAGATGCTTCCGAAGATCGCCGAAGGCGACGCCAACAAGCTCTGGATCGTGCCCAGCGAGATCGGCGACGCCCTCAAGGGCCTCTCCGGCGCCTTCGGCAACGTCGGCGGCGGCGCCCCCGGGTTCAACGTGAAGGGCACCCCCCCGGCCCAGCGCCGGGACGAACCTTCGGTTGACTGACACGTACACGTAATTCTTCGTGCATGATCGGTGCGAGCCCCTCGACCCTGACGACCTCAGGGCGGGGAGGCGAGCCACTGACCATGTAAGGAGATGGCGTTGTCCATCTGGGAAGCACTGGCGGTCTTCGCCGCCGGCATCGGCGCCGGCACCATCAACACCATCGTCGGATCGGGAACGCTGATCACGTTCCCGGTCCTTCTCGCGACCGGGCTCCCCCCGATCACCGCGAACGTCTCCAACGCCCTCGGCCTCGTACCCGGCTCCATCAGCGGCGCCATCGGCTACCGCCGCGAGCTGAAGGGACAGAAATCCCGCATCCTGCGCCTCGGGGCCGTCGCCCTCCTCGGCGGGCTCATCGGCGCGGTCCTGCTCCTCGCCCTGCCGTCCCGGGCGTTCGACGCGATCGTCCCCGTCCTCATCGGCCTCGCGCTCGTCCTGGTCCTCTTCCAGCCCCGCATCGCCGCCGCCGTACAACGCCGCCGCGAGCAGACCGGCACCGAGGCCCACCCCGACGGCGGCCCCGTCCTCCTGGTCGGCCTCCTCCTCGCCAGCATGTACGGCGGATACTTCGGCGCCGCGCAGGGAGTGCTCTACCTCTCCCTCATGGGCCTGCTGCTCCACGACACCCTGCAGCGCATCAACGCCGTCAAGAACATCCTCGGCGCCCTCGTCAACGGCGTCGCCGCCGTCTTCTTCCTCTTCGTCGCCGAGTTCGACTGGACCGCCGTCCTCCTCATCGCCGTCGGCTCCACCCTCGGCGGCCAGATCGGCGCCAAGGTCGGACGGAAGCTGCCCCCCGCCGTCCTGCGCGGAGTGATCATCGCGGTCGGCGTCGTCGCCATCGTCCAGCTGACCCTCCGCTGACCCGGGGACGCCCCCCCGCACGCCGGAAGGGCCCGCCTCCCCACCAGGGGAGACGGGCCCTTCCACACGTACGGACCGGGACCGGACGGTCACCCGGTCACGGGATCACGCGGCCGCGCCGGACAGCCACTCCGGCAGCTCCGACCTCTCGCGCGCCCGCAGCGCGAGCAGCATCGCGTCCGCCGGCGTCGGCTCGAACGGCTGGTGCAGCAGCGGCATCCCCGCCTGCTCCGGCGTCCGGTCGGCCTTGCGGTGGTTGTCCTCGGCGCACGAGGCGACCGTGTTCAGCCAACTGTCCCCACCGCCCTGAGCCCGCGGCACGACGTGGTCGACCGTCGTCGCCCGCCGCCCGCAGTACGCGCACCGGTGCTGGTCCCTGACCAGCACCCCCCTCCTCGACCACGGGGCCTGTCTTCGGAACGGCACCCGGACGTAACGGCACAACCTGATGACCCGCGGCACCGGCAGATCGACCGCCGCACCGCGCACCCGCAGCTCGGGATGGGCCTGCTCGACGACGGCCTTGTCCTGCAGGACGAGCACCACCGCACGGTTGAGCGTGACCGTCGACAGCGGCTCGAAGCTCGCGTTGAGTACCAGGGTGTCCCGCATGTTGCCCACCTCCCGTGTGCCGGCCCCAGCCCCGTGCGGGGCTTCGGGCTTGGATCAACGATGGCCGGGCCGGCCGGGTCGGACAACGGAATTTCTCGCGAAACAAAAGGTGCCCGCTTCTGATCTCTCCAAGACCAGAAGCGGGCAAACAACAAACGAACGATCAGACCGACGCGGGAGCCGCGTACTCACCGACCAACTGGGCGCGCCCCAGCGTGTGGAAGCGCAGGTTGAAACCGATCGCCGCCGGCGACGCGTCGCCGTCCGGACCGAGCTTCTCGCCGTCCACCGCGTACACCGTGAACACATAGCGGTGCGCCGGATCCCCGGGCGGGGGAGCGGCCCCGCCGAAATCCCGGGACCCGTAGTCGTTCCGTACGTGCACGGCGCCGGCCGGCAGCCCCTCGAAGGAACCCGACCCCGCACCCACCGGCAGCTCCGTCACCGACACCGGGATGTCGAACAGCACCCAGTGCCAGAAACCGCTGCCCGTCGGGGCGTCCGGATCGAAGCACGTGACGGCGAAGCTCTTCGTCTCCGCCGGGAACCCCTCCCAGCGCAGCTGCGGTGAAGTGTTCCCCGCCGCGTACACCTGAGCGTCCTTCAGGACCCCGCCCGGCACGATGTCGTCGCTCACCACCGTGAACGCCGCCACCGGCGGATGGAAGTCATGCGGGAGCGGCGCCCTCTTGCCCTCGGACACGTCGAATCCTCCGTATCGCCTGTCGCTACTGCCTCAACAGCAGCACTTCCGGCCGAGCCTAGAGCCAGTTGCGACGGCCGCCGACCTCGGCGAGCCACTGGTTGAGGTACGCCGCCCAATCGGTCGTGTGGAAGTCGTGCAGCCCCACCGTGAAGGCACGGAAGGAGTCGCTTCCCTCGCCGAACAGGCCCGGCTTCTTGTCCATCTCCAGCACGACGTCCATCTCGCGGTCGTCGGCCACGAAGCTGACCTCGACCTGGTTCAGACCGCGGTACTGCTGCGGCGCGAAGAACTCGATCTCCTGGTAGAAGGGCAGCTTCTGCCGCGTCCCCCGGATGTGACCGCGCTCCATGTCCGCGCTCTTGAAGCGGAAGCCCAGCTGGATGAAGGCGTCCAGGATCGCCTGCTGCGCCGGCAGCGGGTGCACGCTGATCGGGTCCAGGTCACCGGAGTCCACGGCCCGCGCGATCTCCAGCTCGGTCGTCACACCGATGTTCATGCCGCGCAGCTGCTGTCCGGCGACCGACGTGACCGGCGTCTCCCAGGGGATGTCCAGACCGAACGGCACCACGTGCACCGCGCCGGCCTTCACCTCGAAGGCACCGCCCAGACGCACCTTGACGAACTCGATGTCCTGCTTGTGCTCCTGGTCGCCGCCCTCGACCTCGACGCGCGCCTGCAGACCGACCGACAGTCCCTCGATCTGCTGGTCGACGCTGCCGCCCTGGATCCGCACCTCACCCTGGACGACCCCACCCGGGACCACGTTCTCCTCGGTGAGCACCGTCTCCACAGTGGCCCCACCGGCGCCCAGGCTCGCGAGCAGCTTCTTGAATCCCATGACTTCCACTCCTTCTCAGTCCTGACCCCTCATACGCGCGACGACCGTAGCCGGTTCCCCACTACCCTCGGGCGCCATGAGCGAGAGCCCCGACCGTACGCCGCTCCCACGCACCTTCTTCGACCGCCCCGTACTGGAGGTCGCCCCCGATCTGCTGGGCCGCACACTGGTCCGCGTCACCGAGGAAGGGCGCATGGAGCTGCGGCTCACCGAGGTGGAGGCGTACGCCGGCGCGATCGACCCCGGCTCGCACGCCTTCCGCGGCCGCACCCCCCGCAACACCGTCATGTTCGGTCCGCCCGGTCACGCGTACGTCTACTTCACCTACGGCATGTGGCACTGCCTGAACCTGGTCTGCGGCCCCGAGGGCGAGGCGAGCGGAGTCCTGCTGCGCGCGGGGGAGATCCTGAGCGGCGCCGACCAGGCCCGTCCCCGCCGCCGCTCGGCCCGCTCCGACCACGAGCTGGCCAAGGGCCCGGCCCGTCTCGCCACCGCCCTCGACGTCGCCCTCTCCCTGAACGGCACCGACGTCTGCGCGGGCCCGGACGCTCCCCTCTCCCTGCTCACCGGCACCCCACCGCCCCCCGCCCGCATCCGCACCGGCCCCCGCACGGGCGTCGGCGGCGACGGGGCTACCCACCCCTGGCGCTTCTGGCTGGAGGACGACCGCACCGTCAGTCCCTACCGTCCTCACACACCTCGCAAGAGAAGGCTTGACTCTGCCCACCCGAGCGACTAACGTGGCCCGAGCCGCTGGAACCGGGCCTGCTTGTTCAAGCACCCCGGAGCGGCCACCCACTACTCAAGATGATCACCCCGGTCGGGGTTCATTTGGGCATTCCGAAATTCGTTTCGAATGACTCGATTATGAGCCTCCAGGGAAATCAGCTAATGTAGTGACCACGCCGAAAGGCCCCGGAGCGAAAGCAAAAGGGACCGGAAAGCACCGAGGAAATCGGATCGGAAAGATCTGATAGAGTCGGAAACGAAGGAAGCGCCCGGAGGGCCTGGAAACAGGAACGAAGGAAGCGTCCGCACCTTGAGAACTCAACAGCGTGCCAAAAATCAACGCCAGATTAGTTGATACCCCGTCCATCTTCGGATGGCGAGGTTCCTTTGAAAGTCCTGCCGG